>JAFTGN010000019.1 GCA_017457865.1 Lachnospiraceae bacterium
CTGATTCAATGGGAACAGGAATGAGAATAGGTGGAGGTATACATGGAAAAGCAGAGTTTGGGTATTTTTTTTGGTGGACAGTCTTCTGAGCATGTGGTTTCCTGCATGTCAGCAGTGAATGTGATTCAGTGTATCAATACACAGCGGTATGACCTGACACTGGTGGGCATTACAGAAGAGGGACGCTGGGTACAGGTAAACAATGTGGAAGAGATTCAAGATGGCACATGGAGAATGTCTAAGGTAGGGGCAGTGCTTTGCCCGGATGCCACATTGAAAAGTGTACTGTTGATTGCAGAGGATGGAACTGTGACCAGACGGAAGATTGACATCGCATTTCCGGTACTACATGGTCTGTATGGAGAGGACGGTACCATTCAGGGATTATTTGAATTGGCAGGGATTCCTTATGTAGGATGCGGCGTGCTGGCATCCAGTATTTCCATGGATAAGCTGTATACAAAGATTGTAGTGGATACATTGGGTATCCGCCAGGCACAGTATGTAGGCCTGCACAGCAGTGAGCTGGCACAAATGGATGCCTGCATTAAAAAGGTAGAAGGGAAGCTGTCTTATCCGGTCTTTGTAAAGCCTTCCTGTGCCGGTTCCTCTAAGGGTGTGAACAAAGCATCTGACAGAGAACAGTTGATTTTTGCATTGCAGGAAGCAGCAAAGCATGACAGCAAGGTTCTGGTAGAGGAAACCATCGTGGGCAGAGAATTAGAGTGTGCTGTATTGGAAGAGAACGGAGAAGTGAAGGCTTCCCGTATTGGAGAAATCCGTGCAGCAGCAGAGTTTTATGATTTTGATGCCAAGTATTACAATGCAGAGTCCAAGACGGACACAAATCCGGATGTAGAGGAAGCCTATGTAGAGGAAATCCGCAGGGATGCAGCTGCCATTTTCAAGGCACTGGATGGCAGAGGATTATCCAGAGTGGACTTTTTCTTAGATGATAAGGGTGTGGTGTTCAATGAGATCAACACACTGCCGGGCTTTACTGCCATCAGTATGTATCCGATGTTGTGGGAGGCAAGAGGCATTTCTAAGACAGAGTTGATTCAGCGGTTGATCGATCAGGCGCACTTGCGGTAACACAGGGCAGGAAGAATCCAGTATGGAAAAAGAAGTTACGATTTATATCAAAGGAACCCAGCTTCTGCCTGGTGGTGCAGAGAATGGGCAGCAGGAGGTACAGGAACTGTATGTAAAGGGTACCTGCTACCGGAAAAATGAAAAGTGGTATGTGTTTTATGAAGAGGATACAGGAGAGGCAGGCAGTCAGCCGGTGAAATGTGCCTTACGTTTTACACCAGAGCAGCTTCTCATCACCAGAAAAGGACAGGTGGACAGCAGTCTGACCCTTCGCCCGTTAGAAAAAACGCAGAATCTTTACCGTAGTCCACTGGGAATGATGGAGCTGGGTTGTGATACAAAGGTATTGCGGATACAGGAGACGGATTGTGAGATCGTCCTGTACGCAGAGTATGGTCTGGAATTGAACGGCACTTATGTCAGTGACAATCAGGTTGAGATTCGAATCCAATAGATATGCTCATTGGAAACACAATTGTGAAGCGAATGTGATTCCATGAAGGGTTGGCGTTGTAAAATTCTGCTTGATGTAAATAAGGTATCAAAGAAAAACGGGATAGTTACAGGCTGAGTCATCAGCCGGGTAACTGTCCCGTTTTTTTAAAAGCGCATGTGCACTCTGAACATTTTTATTTCTTTGTTTTTTCCGCTTCCTTCTGTTTTTCCTCTGCAGCAGTCTTTTTCAGCTTATCCTGCATACGGGCAAAGAAGCCTTTCTTCTTCTGGATGGTGGGAACGACACCGCCTCTCACACTCTTTAATTCCGTGATATAAAGACCGCTGATGACGACTTTGCATTCCTTCTTTACCGGAAGGATCTCAAATACCTGACGGTCTGCGATCAGATTCATGATTCTTGGACCGATTTTTGCCTTGACAATCGGCAGCTTGGTACGGCGCATATACTTGGGTGTCTGCTCGTATACCTGATCCGGCAGACCTGCTTCTTTGATCGGCAGCATCTTTTTATCGATTACCAGAATCGATGCAGTCTGTGCCATGGCTTTTAACTGTGCTTCACTTTCCTCCTGACGGCGCTGCATCTTCAGGGCGTAGCGGTATAACAATACCAGTCCCACGATCAGCAGAGCAATGAGGGCTATAATCAACCAAACCCACCATTTCATGATGTTTTCCTCCTAAGAACACTGTAAACTACAAAATCAACCGACTTGTTGATTTGCGCTGTTTCCAGTATAACAAACTTTACCATACTTGAAAAGTATTTTTTCTAAAAAAGCCCGGGAAGATTTTGTCTGTGACCGGAAGAAAATCAGAATGGAAGCAAAAACAGTAGGATTCATGAAGGAAAATCACACTGCATATACTAGTAGAAGAATGGACAGGCTGCATATTGTCTCGGCTATAGGGGGGACGTTTGCATTGTTTTCGTCTCAACATAAAAGCTTGGAATGGAGGACCGGTATGAAAAACAAAAGGCCCTGGAAGACGGTATTGATTTTGATTGGAATATCCATTATATTGCCCTATGGCGTGGCGTTGCTGCTACACAAACAGCCGGTGGTAAGCAGAATCCAGGAATTGTACAGTGGACGAACTGTCATTCGTATAGATGGACAGGCAGAAGATGCGGAGGAATTTCTGATTGGGGTAGTGGCAGCTCAGATTCCGGCTTCCTATGGGAAGGAAGCGGTCAAAGCACAGGCGGTGCTGGCACGGACTGCATTGTACCGCCAGATGGGGGATGTTGACCGGATTTCAGAAGGAGAAACAGGACTGACAGCATATGATATGACGGAAATGGAGCAGATTTGGGGGAAAAATCAGTTAGAGCCTTATTATACTTTGGTGCGTCAGGCTGTGTTGGAAACACAGGGGGAGACACTCCAGTATGGAGGTACATATGTAGAACCCTTGTATCATCTGGCAAGCGGCGGTATGACCAGGCCAGATGGAAGTGGATATTATCCTTATCTGACGGCCGTGGACAGCAGCTGCGATCTGTCACTGCCTGGCTGCACCAAGGCAGTCATTTTGACAGAAAGCCGTTTTGCAAAGGCATTGTCTGCCTTAAATCCGGAACGACAAATTGGAGCAGATCAGCTGACAGAGAGTATTCAGGTGGTGGAGAAGGATGACAGCGGATATGTAACGAAAATGATGATTGGTGGAGCAGAATTTACCGGAATGGAAGTGGCGACAGCGGCAGGGGTTTCCTCCTCCTGTTTTACCATCGGAAGCTATCCTGCATCTGCTACAGGGGAACCACAGCTGCAGATCATTGCCAGAGGAATCGGGCATGGGTATGGGATGAGCCAGTTCGGAGCTTCTTGCTATGGCGGAGAGGGATGGAAGTATCAGGAGATTTTGCAGTATTATTTTCAGGGGGCAGAGGTTCTGCGCACTCCGGTGACAGAAACGACACAGGACAAATGAGGAAAAGGAGAATGTGAGGGGCAGGATGGAAACAGGAAAACTTTTCAGAAGCTTGTATAAATATCCAGAATCGGGCAACAATACTGACAGAAAGAACAAAAATCAAGAAAAGGTTGCCCGGAGATGTTCTTTCCATATCAGAACACAGCAAAGACTGTGGGATGTGAAGGGCAGTAAGAGGGTATGAGTATGAGAAATACAAGAAATTCCATCTGGAAAGACAAGGTTTTCCTGTCTATGATGACAGTGTGTCTGATTGCTGTAGTAGCAGTGGCTGCCAATATGATCGGCGGCAGAAGCACCAGTAAAAAGGACAAGGATGCAGAGTACACCACTTCTCAGTCTGAAACAGAGGAACAGACGATCACAGCTAACATTGGCATAGAGGGCGGCATGGTACAGACCGATGCGGAAATCCGTGAGGATGGGGTAAAGACTGTTGCAGGAGTAGAAAGCAGTGAAAAATCAGACAGCAATATTGCACAGAATACAACTGGGAAACAGACAGCAGAGACTTCCGCAGCGGATGAAAGCGGGAAAACAGAAGTAGCGCGGAGCCCGGAAAATACTGCGGCAGAATCTGCCAGTGTCCATACTGCAAATGAGACGGTGTTGAATTATGACGGCTCTTCCGCAATGACATGGCCGGTAGAGGGGGAACTGCTGATGGAATTTGCCATGGATCACACCGTATACCATGCAACATTAGAACAATATAAGGTCAGTCCCGGTGTATTGATTCAATCAGAAGTAGGTGCCCATGTGACCACACCATCTGTGGGACTGGTACAGGAAATTGGCTGGAATGAAGAAATCGGTAATTTTCTGCGCATTGACCTGGGCAGCTCCTATGAAGCAGTCATCGGAGAATTGGAAAATATTACCGTACAGCCGGGACAATATGTGGCACCGGGCAATATTTTGGGAACAGTGGCAGCACCTACCAAGTATTATTCCGTAGAAGGTCCCAATGTGTATTTTGAGCTGACCAAAGATGGTGTGGCATGTGATCCGTTACAGTATTTAGAATAGATGTCACTGTTCAAGAGCTGCTATTCCGAATCAATGTAACTGTCCGGGCATTATGACTCCGGCTGTGTATGGCACAGATCATCGGACGTGCTCATGGCACTGTTGTGGTACAGGGGGTTCATGGTTACATCCTCTGAAAACCAGTCTGGCGGCAGAAACTCGTTGGCATCCTCCACACAGGAAAACTCTACTTCTGCCAGAGTAACTCCCTGAAATTTTCCGGAAAACACATCCAGTTCGATGACCAGTTCAGAAGAAAATGTATAGCCATCTGTTTTGGACCGGGGATCGGTCAAAGGAATCAGATAACGGCGTTTGGTGATCACATTGCCATCGGATTTGGCAAGCAGGTGATAGTAGGCGGCACGATTCAGGGGAAGATTGTATTCTTCCCTTGCCATCATGCCGCCGCTTTTGTATGTCAGATAGTAGGTGTCATCCTGACGACGTATGCGAACCACAGGTGTAGTACATAAATAAGCCTGTTGAATTTCATGACAGGTATAACCGGTCAAATCCGGCAGCTCTTTTAAGAGAAATTTGCGTTCGATTTCCATAAGATCCCTCCATTTTGAAAAATTGTGTTCCCATTGGCGACACAAATACTGTGATAGTGACAGTATAGCCTATTCTGGGCAGGAACGCAAGAAAAGGGTTCCTTTTAGAAAGGGAAAACATATGATAAAGTAGAACAGGCATTGAAAAAAAGGGAGGGGGAAGAGTGGAACCTATCATTGGAGTGACAGGTGGTGATCTGCGGCAGCGGTATCTGGCGCAGTTATGGATAGAAAATGGACGAAATCCGGTATATGGCGCACAACTGTGTATACAAGGTGGACATACCACAGAGGTGCAGGAATGCAGTCTGGAAGAGTTGTTAGAAATGGCGCAGATCATAGCGGCACCGGTTCCGTTCAGCAGAGATGGTGTGACGGTAACGGGGACTACCATGGAGATCATGGACTTTGCAGGCAGCTTAAAATCAGGACAGGTAGTATTCGGGGGGCTGATTCCAGAACAGGCAGCCAGGTATCTGCGCAGGAGAGACATCCGTTTTGTAGACTATATGAAATTGGAACAGGTGGCACTGCAAAATGCAGTGGCCACAGCCGAAGGTGCCATTGCAGAGGCAATCCGTCTCTGGCCGGAAAATCTGGCAGGATGTCCTTGTCTGGTGCTGGGCTATGGCAGATGTGGGCGGATTCTGGCAATGCGGTTGAAACAATTTGGAGCGGAAGTCAGCGTGTATGCCAGAAGAAAAGAAGTGCGGGTGCAGGCAAAAACAGAAGGCCTGAAAGCGTTGTCCCAGGAGCAGTTAGGTGAGGCATTGAAAAAACATCCGGTGTTGTTCAATACCATTCCGGCAGGCGTGTTTACAGAAGCACTTGTGCAATGTCTTCCCAAAGAACACCTGCTTTTAGAACTGGCCAGCGGCCAGGGGTGTATCACCAGGGAATTGGTACAACAGTATGGAGTGAACAAAGTGCACTGTCCCGGACTGCCGGGTAAGTATGCTCCCAAGTCCTCTGCGCACATTTTATTTGATGTGATGCTGGAAATTTTAGAAAATGAGTTAACTGTGAAGGCATCGAACAGTTAGGAAAGGAGAAGGAAGATGTCTTTGAAGTATAGAAGAATCGGTGTGGCAATGACCGGCTCCTACTGTACCTTTTCCAATGCTTTTGCAGAAATTGAGCATTTGGTAAAAGAAGGAGCGGATGTACAGATCATTTTATCCGAGCATGTGCAGGAAACCGATTCCCGGTTTGGCACAGCCGCAGAGTTTCAAATAAAAGCAGCAGAACTGACCGGTCATCACCCATGGACCAGTATTGTGGAGGCAGAGACCATTGGACCAAAGGCTTTGTTTGATGTACTGATCATTCTGCCATGTACCGGCAATACGATGGCAAAGCTGGCAAATGGAATTACAGACGGACCGGTGACCATGGCAGCAAAAGCGCATTTACGCAATGAGCGCCCACTGGTATTGTCTCTTGCCAGCAATGATGCGCTGGGAATGAATTTGAGAAATATTGGCACACTCCTGAATACCAAACACATTTATTTGGTACCTTTTGGGCAGGATAGTCCCGTGAAAAAACCCAATTCCATGATTGCACACACAGAACTGCTGTTGCAGACCGTAGAAGCAGCATTGGAAGAACGGCAGATCCAGCCACTGGTGATCAGTCCTTTTGTGTAAAAAGTGGCAAACCACTGTGTCTGCTGCATATACTGTGTAGAAAGTGATGCAGATGGAAAGAGAGGACTGTAACGATTCGAGAAGTGGATTGTTACAGGAAGAAGGTATGAGTGGACTGGCGGGATTTGTGGAGTTTCAGGCAGAATCATGCAGCACAGAGGAAAACAGAACACAGCGCAGTGTGCAGATGCAGAGGGATAAAAGCATTTTGTATGAGATGGGACAGAAACTGCAGCACAGAGGAAGAGGGCAGCAGGGCATGTATCAATCCTGTGGCTGTAATCTGATGCAGTGCAGTGCCATTGCCACTGACAAAGAAGAAGAACGGCAGCCTCTGGTCCGTATCTTTCAGGGAGAAGAAGGGGTACTGGCACTGGACGGCATTTTGTGGAATGCAAAGGAGCTGCGTCTGGAACTGAACTGTCATGGGATACATCTGGTAGGAGAAAGTGATGCAGAACTGCTGTTGGCAGGACTGATGGAGTACGGAATTCATTATCTGAAAAAGGTCAATGGCGTGTTTGCATTTGCATGGTGGCAGAGGCGCACCGGCACATTGTGTCTGGGAAGGGACCATGTGGGAATCCGCCCCCTGTTTTATGCAGTGAGAGGAACCAAACTGGTATTTGCTTCTGAGATGAAGGCCCTGTTTGCCCATCCGGATGTGCCTCCTGTCATCAACGAGCAGGTCATGGGGCAGATTCTGGCAATCGGTCCCGCAAAAATACCGGGAAAAGGTGTGTTTGAAGGGATAGAAGAAGTAGGGGCAGGCAGTGTGCTTCTGGCAGATGAAACAGGCATCCGGCAGCAGACCTACTGGCAGTTGGAAAACAAACCTCACACGGAATCCTATGCCCAGACGGTATTTCACGTGAGAGAACTGTTGGAGGATGCCATCAAAAGACAGTTTTTCAGCAGACAGGGGGCAGGACTGCATCCGGCGGCATTTTTATCCGGTGGACTGGACAGCAGCATTGTCACAGCAGTATGCGCAAAATGGATGGCGGAGCAGGGAGAACAGCTGGATACCTATGGATTTGAATTTGAAGGCAGCAGGGAATTCTTCCAGTCCAATGCATTTCAGCCTTCTTTAGACAGTCCTTTTGCGGAAATCGTAGTACGGGAGTGCCATACCAATCACCGAATCCTGACTTGCGGCAATGAAACACTGGTGAATGCACTGTGGGCGGCTATGAGAGCCAGAGATTTGCCGGGGATGGCAGATGTGGATGCCTCTTTGGTATACTTTTGCAGTCAGGTAAAGGCGGATCTGGTGCTGACCGGTGAAGGGGCAGATGAGATTTTCGGCGGCTATCCATGGTATCACAGGGAAATCCAGTCCGGCATCGGTTTTCCCTGGACACCGGATTTGCAGCAACGAAAGCGGCTGTTGCGGGATGATGTAGTGGGACGGCTGGATCTGGACAGCTGCGCAAGGCAGGCATACGAGGATAGCATTGGTGCAATGCCGGTATGGAACGGGGAAACAGAGGCGGAAAGACGACACAAACAGTTGATGTGGCTGACCTTAAAGTGGTTTGGCGCCACGCTGATCGACCGGACAGACCGGGCAGCTGCTTCTTCCGGGCTGGATGCCCGTATGCCGTTTCTGGATTACAGACTGGTGGAGTATCTGTGGAATGTGCCATGGGAACAGAAAGCACCGGATGGAGAAGCCAAAGGACTGCTTCGGGCTGCTGTAAAAGGCTGGCTGCCGGAAGAAGTGCGCATTCGGAAAAAGAGCCCCTATCCAAAGACCTATCACCCGGAATACCAGCAGAGGCTTGGCAGGATGCTTTGTGAGAAGCTGAAACAGCCGGATGCACCGCTGTTACAGTGGATCGATCCGAAGAAAGTAGAAGCATTTTTGCAATCCCCTGCCAATGTGAGCAAACCATGGTTTGGACAGTTGATGGCAGATCCTCAGCTGCTGGCGTACTGGCTACAGATTGGATGGTGGCTGGAGCAGTATAGGATAAGCGGCTGAATGGTTGGCGATACATTTTTTGATTTTTGAAAATTGATGCTTGCAATTCCAGGGAGGATGTGCTATAAAAAATTACAGAGAAAGGCAAAGAAAGAGACTCGAACCGTACGGTTTCTGACAGGAAGCAGGCGTCACCGACTGAGAGCGCAGGCATGGAGATCAGGAGAGGGAACACTCTGGAGCTGACATTCTGAACTTACAGTAGGAATGTACGTGATGCATACGTTACATGCAGAAAGTGGAGATGTCCCAGATGGGGTGATCTCAAAGCGGGTGGTACCGCGGATGTAGTTGATCCGTCCCGAAGTGCAGCAATGCACTTCGGGACTTTTTTCGTGTAATAGGAAAGTCCTATGACACAAAAGAAGTATCATGTAGAACTAGTTTTGGACACATTGGCTGAAAATGGAGGATTCGTATGGAATTTGTAACAGGCGTAAAGGAAAGGGAATGCTGTAGCATTGAACAGGCAGCAAGCGGCACATTGGACGGACAGACCGTCCGTATGGAAGGAACCATTCACACCATTCGGGATATGGGTGAGGTGGCATTTGTGATCATCAGAAAGGCAGAAGGACTGGTACAGTGTGTATATGAGTCCGGCAAGACATCATGTGCATTATCTGATCTGCAGGATTCGATGAGCATCCGGGTGACCGGTACCGTCAGCAAAGAGGAACGGGCACCACAGGGATTCGAGATTCGTCTTGCAGAGGTAGAAATTCTTTCTAAACCTTATGATACACTGCCTTTGCAGATTTCCAAGTGGAAGCTGAACACATCCTTAGAGGCAAAGTTGAACTACCGCAGCATCTCTCTGCGAAATGTGAAGGAGCGTGCCAAATTCAAAATCCAGGAAGCAATCGTAAGAGGATTTCGGGATTACCTGCATGCACAGGGATTTACAGAGATCCACACCCCAAAGTTAGGTGCCAAAGGAGCAGAAGGTGGTTCCAACCTGTTCCGCCTGGATTATTTCCATACACCGGCAGTGCTGGCACAGAGTCCCCAGTTTTATAAACAGATGATGGTGGGCGTGTTTGACCGTGTCTATGAGGTGGCACCGGTCTTCCGCGCGGAAAAGCACAACACAAAGAGACATTTGAATGAATATACATCTTTGGACTTTGAGATGGGGTATATCCGTTCTTTTGAAGAGATTATGGCCATGGAAACCGGCTTTTTACAGTATACTATGGAATTGTTAAAAACAGAGTATGCCAGGGAAGTGAAACTGCTGGGGATTGAGATTCCGGATGTTTCCAGAATTCCCCAGGTGCGTTTTGATGAGGCAAAGCGTCTGGTATCCGAAAAGTATCACCGTACCATCCGTAACCCCTATGATTTAGAGCCGGAAGAAGAGGTGCTGATCGGTAGATATTTTGAGGAGGAATACGGCAGCAAGTTCGTATTTGTCACCCATTATCCGTCCAAGAAGCGTCCGTTTTATGCCATGGACGATCCGGCAGACCCTACTTTTACACTGAGTTTCGACCTGCTGTTTGAAGGAATGGAGATTACCACCGGCGGTCAGCGGATTCATGATTATGAACAGCTGCGGGAAAAGATCGCAGCCAGAAAGATGACGGAAGAAGGCATGGAGCAGTATCTGGATACCTTTAAGTATGGCATGCCCCCTCATGGTGGACTGGGCATCGGATTAGAGCGTCTCACCATGAAGCTGGTGGGTGAGGACAACGTCCGGGAAGCCACCCTCTTCCCGAGAGATTTAAGTAGATTAACGCCGTAATAAATAGGCAATTGCGAAACTCCTTGAACAACCCAGAAAACAGCTTGTACATCAGAAATTTTTTCATTTGAAAAACTCTGTGGAATGCCGGTACTTTATTTTTTGAGCAATAAGCGATAAAAAATATTAGTACCGTTGCATGAAACCGAAGCGAAAGCGTGTTTTTCAAATAAAAATTTTGA
>JAFTGN010000020.1 GCA_017457865.1 Lachnospiraceae bacterium
AGTGGAGCGTATGTGCGGAATTGCAGGATTTTGTGATTTTCAGAGGAGTTATGAACCAAAGAAGCAATACTGGGAAAAGGTGTTAAAAGATATGCGTCAAGTCATCCGGCACCGTGGCGGTGACCAGGAGGGTGATTTTCTACGTACCCATGTGGGTTTGAGCCATGTACGCCTTTCTATCCGGGATGTAGCAGGGGGAATACAGCCCATCATACAGCATCGGGATGGACAGGAATATGCCATTATTTATAATGGAGAAATATACAACACAGATGAACTGAGAAAGCAGTTAAATGGGAAGGGATATGACTTTACCACCACTACAGATACAGAAGTGATTCTTTGCGGATACATGGAAGAGGGGGTGGACTTTTTCCAACAGCTGAATGGAATCTATGCTGTGGCCATTTGGGATGGAGCGGAAAATCGTCTGATACTGGTGCGGGATCGAGCCGGAGTGAAACCCCTATTTTATGCGTTGCGGTCAGGAGAACTGATCTTTGGCTCAGAACCGAAAGCTTTGTTTCAGCATCCGGCAGTGATACCGGAGGCGGATTTGGAGAGTTTTCAGGAAATTTTTGGAGTAGGTCCTGCCCGTACCAGTGGACATGGGGTGTTCAAAGGGGTACGGGAACTGAAGCCGGGGCAGTTTGCCGTTTTTGATCAAGAAGGTTTGAGAGAGAACACGTACTGGCAGCTTCAGGCAAAGGAGCATACAGACAGCTATGAAGAGACAGTAGAGCAGGTTGCCTTTTTGGTGCGGGATGCGGTGGAACGACAGATGGTGTCTGATGTGCCTGTGTGCAGCTTTTTGTCCGGCGGTGTAGATTCCAGCATTGTGACGGCTTTGGCAGCAGCGTTTTTGGGCAAGAGAGGACAGACGCTGAACACTTTCTCCTTTGACTTTACCGGCAATGGGCAGTATTTTCAGTCCAACAGTTTCCAGCCGGAGCAGGATCGTCCCTATGTAGACCGGATGCTGGTAGCGCACCCGGAATTGTGCCATACGTATTTGGAGTGTGGGGAAGAACAGTTGGCACAGCTGTTGGAAATCTCCGTGGAGGCAAAAGATCTTCCGGGCATGGCAGATGTGGATGCATCCCTCCTTTATTTTTGCCGGTTGGTAAAGGAGCACAACAAGGTTGCGCTGACAGGAGAGTGTGCAGATGAGATATTTGGGGGATATCCATGGTTTTACCGAAAGGAACTGCTGGAGGGAGAAGGATTTCCCTGGTCCAAAAATATGGAGATGCGAAAGCTCCTGCTGACAAAAGAATTTGGCAAGTCACTGGATTTAGAGGAATATGCCATGAACCGGTACCGGGAAAGTGTGCAACAGACCCCTTATTTACCAGAGGAAAGTGGTGCAGTGCACCGTCGTCGGGAAATCAGCTGGCTGAATATGTGCTGGTTCATGCAGACTTTGCTGGATCGAATGGATCGTGCCAGCATGTACTCCGGTCTGGAAGCCAGAGTGCCATTTGTGGACCATCGGATCATCGAATATCTGTACAATGTGCCTTGGGAAATGAAATATCGGGAGGGAGAAGAAAAGGCTCTGCTTCGGGATGCCTGCGGTGGTGTACTGCCCCCTGAACTGCTTCATAGAAAAAAGAGTCCGTACCCAAAGACCTACAGCCCCATTTACCAGCAGCTGGTGACCAGGCGGTTTGCGGAAATTCTGGAGGATTCCAATGCACCCATTCAGCCCCTCATTGACCGGGAACAGGCACGAAAATTTGCTGCTGCTCCCACAGAGTTTGGAAAGCCGTGGTTTGGTCAGCTGATGGCAGGTCCTCAGCTTCTTGCGTATCTGGTTCAGGTCAATCAATGGATGAAGTTGTATCGCCTTTCTATTTAAATGAATAGGTAATTGCGAAACTATAATACCGAACGCCTTTTATCAGAAATTTTATTCAAAAAACACGCTCTCGCTTCGAATCATTCATAAGAATGATGTTCACAGCAACGGTACCAATATTTTTTTCGCTTTTCGCTCAAAAAAAAGTACCGGTGTTTCACAAAGTTTTTTGAATGAAAAATTTCTGATATACAGGCTGTTTTCTGGTCTGATGAAAGAGTTTCGCAATTGCTTATAAAGTGAAGAGAAAGACACAAACTTTCAAATTTGTCAACAAAGATTGTAAGTATACTTAGAATCTTTGTTGACAAATTTGAAAGTTTGGGGTATGATGAAGCCAATATGACAATGGAGGTGGTGTCATGCCTATTACAACAAAGGAGCGAATCTTAAAGGTACTCAATGCCTATAATCCCTGGTGGAAAACCGGAACTGCCAATGGGGCACTCACCAAGATTTATAAACGCCTTGCCTATTATGAGGCGATGAAACGTTTGCAGCAGACGGATATTCGCAGGACAGTGGTGCTGACCGGAACACGTCGTGTAGGGAAGACGACAATTCAGTATCAGATGATCAACGAATTGCTAAAAAGTGGTGTGTCTCCACAGAAGATTGTTTATATATCATTGGATCATCCGGTGTTAAAGCTCAGTGATTTTGGAGATGTACTGGAATGCTATCACGAATATATCTGCCCTACACAGGATGTCTATTATTTCTTTGATGAAATTCAGTATGCCCAGAGCTGGGATAAGTGGTTAAAGACTATATATGATATGCAGCCGGAAACCCAGGTGGTGGCAACCGGTTCCGCAAGTCCTGCTTTGATGAAAGGCAGCAGTGAGAGCGGCGCAGGGAGATGGTCGGTGATAGCAGTTCCTACATTGTCTTTTTATGAATATTGTGAACTGATTGGTATTGCAAAGCCAGATTTGCCACCGGAACTGAGTATCTCTTCTTTCAAAAATATGGAGCGGATAGAGCAGACCAGAATCATGCTTCAACTCTCTGATGTGCAAAAGCACTTCAACCGCTATCTCCAGGTGGGAGGCTTCCCGGAGCTGGCATTGGCGGAACATGATCTGTTTGCCCAACAGATTATGAGAGAGGACGTGGTAGATAAGGTACTAAAACGAGACCTTCCTTCTTTATATAACATTCGCAATGCAACGGAATTGGAGCGCATTTTCCTGTATCTCTGTAATGTGTCTTCTGAAATTGTGTCTGTTGAGGCGATTGCAAAAGAACTGAATGGTGTGAGCCGGCCAACGGTGGAAAATTATATCCAGTATCTGGAAAGTGCAAACCTGATTTATCAGAGTTGGCCAGTGAATATGGCAGGGAAGAAAGTGCTCAAAGCCAGTCCGAAAATCTATATTGCAGATGCCGCCATTCGCAATGCCGTATTGTTGGAGGATGATGTGCTGACGAACCCTACTGAAATGGGGAAGATGGTGGAGACAGCAGTTTACAAACATGTTGCCACATTCTATGCTCATCAATCTGCATCTGTGGGTTATTTCAGGGGAGGCGGCAAGGATAAAGAAATTGATATTGTGGTAGAAATGTTAAATGCCAAAAATATTCTAATAGAGGTCAAGTACCGTGAAGGTGCGCCATTGCCGGATGACAGTGCCATCTGTCAGCTTGCCGGTGAGGCAGCAGTGGCAATCGTGGTGACCAAGACACCGGATGATTATGGTGTCCACCATACCAAAGGCGGTGAGAAACTAGTGCGGATACCGGCATATGCCTTTTTATATTTGTTGGGATATGGGGAGAAGCAGAAAATAAATATTTGGTAATGATGATATTGTATGTGTGACGGCTGTGCAGAAAATGAGGAACATTTTTGGCACAGCTAGTTTCTTTTTACAGGATTTGCTATGATAAGTTCATCAAGAGATTCTACGGAATCGAATTCATATGTAAAGCAGGAGGAAGATGGAATGAAGAGACGATGCTTATCAATGCTATTGGCAGGATTCTTGACTGTCAGTACTGTGTGCCAGAGTGTATCTGGAGCAGAAATCAGTACAGGAGAAGTGGAAGTACAGGAAAGCTATGTACAGGAGACAGAAGAGTCTGTAGAGGAACTCGGAGAAGAAGAGATTGCGGATGTTCAGGCAGAGGACGCTGTAGTGGAGGAATC
>JAFTGN010000021.1 GCA_017457865.1 Lachnospiraceae bacterium
GAAAAGAATCCCCACTATATGAAGATACAAAACGGAATGCGGATTTGTGAGTTTATTTACTATGATGTGCAAAAGGGAAATATTATTTCCGTGGAAGCAAAGAAGACAGCACCCAATCCCAAGTCTGAGCAAGTAGAAAATTCAAAGGAAAAATTTCAAGAGTATATCAGTCAGATTAGAGAAAAATTTGAAAATTCTCTGGATTTGTATTTACGTATGGAATTTCCAATCATAACAACAATCTGAGAATCCCGAAATCGGGATTCTCAGATGCACAGCATAAAAAGGAATGGTTATTTACTGGTATTTGTAAAAACCTTCTCCTGCATTTATGCCCAGCTTGCCTTCGTCAATGTAACTTTTCAGCATAGCGGCGATTTTGCCAGGAATGGTATTGGGGTCTTGGGCTTCTGGCCGCATTGTGACGATATTGTATGCAGTGGTCAAGCCGACTTTGTCTAGAATTTTGAAGGGACCTGCCGGTGCGCCTGTTGCAATTTCCCAGCAGCGGTCGATATCCTCTACAGAGGCCACATCTGTGGCAAGCAGCATTTGTGCGGCATTGAGCAGTGGAACCAAAAGAGTATTCAAAATATAAGCAGGCTGTTCCTTATGCAGGCGCAAGGGAACCATTCCGATTTGCTCGGCAAATGCAGCCACGGCCTCATAGTACACCGGGTCTGTGTCAGGGTGCCCCATCACCTCCGCTGTGTTGAATCTCCAAATCTCATTTGCAAAGTGCAAGGCCAGATACCGATCCGGCCGTCCGGTGTACGGTGCAAAAGTAGAGGGCAGCAATGTGGAAGAATTGGTGGCGATGATGGTTTGTTCCGGTAAATGTTTTGCCAGTTCCGTATAAAATGCAATTTTCTCCTGTGGATTTTCTGCAATGGATTCGATGACAAGGTCGCAGTCTGAGGCAGCCTGGTCATAATCGGTGGTATATTTCAAATTTGCAAAGGCAGTTTCCACCTGCGCTTTCAAAGCTTCGATTTCTGTGTCTGACAATTCACGCTGGTTACTTAAGCCTGCAGCGTAAGCAGCAGGATTGGTTTTCATCGCATCAAGAATTGCCAGATAAATGTGACGAAGACGTTCCACCTTGGGCTTGCATCGTTGGATAGATGCTTCACTTCTCAGCCAGATGGTGGTATCGAAGCCTTTGTAGGCAGTAAGGTAAATGAAAGGAATCGGATGGTGTTTGAATCGACAAGATCCGCAAAAGATATGAATTTTCAAAAGTTTTGCGGTTATATTCCGCAAGGGCTTTCTATTGTGATGGAAGATGCTGACGGGAAATATCTTGAGTGGTGCAAATGCAAATCATTTTTCAGAAATTTTTCAGAACCAGGAGGTAGTGGATATGATATAATGGAAAAAAGTGACTGTGAAGGGGCAGAGCAGTTACAAAGATAGAGGAAATGAAACGAGGATTGCGAGAATATGGAGATTGAACATTTTTTAGAAAGCAAACGAGAGGTATTCATTCGGGAAAGCCTGATGTCAGATGCTTTTTTGGATTTTGTAGAGCGGAACACGGATCCCTTTGATCGGCTGATGGCATATTATAAATGTGCCATTATGGAAGTGGAGACCAAGTTTAAGGTATTGAATGAGGAGTTTTCTCTCCAATATGACCACAATCCCATTGAGAGTATCAAGTCTCGAACCAAATCCATTGACAGTCTCATTCGGAAGGTACGAGACAAGCAAATTCCCCTGACCTTAGAATCCATTGAAGAAAACATCAAAGACATTGCCGGGGTGCGGGTGATTTGTTCCTTTACTGACGATATTTATCTGCTGGCAGATTGTCTGTTGAAGCAGGATGATATCACGCTGTTGAAGCGGAAGGATTACATACAAAATCCCAAACCAAACGGATACCGCAGTCTCCACCTGATTGTGGAAGTACCTATTTTCCTGCAAAATGAAAAGAGAAACATGAAAGTAGAGGTGCAGCTGCGTACCATTGCCATGGATTTTTGGGCCAGTCTGGAGCACAAGTTGCGCTACAAAAAGAATGTTTCTCCGGATTTGGAAGAGCAGTTGTGGCAGGAATTATATGAGTGTGCCCAGGTCAGTGCTGCATTAGATATGAAGATGCAGGGAATTAAAAACCGTCTCAGCATGCTTGACAAACCGTTACCCCAGTGATATTCTAATAATAGAAACAAGGGTGTTTTATCCGTACGGATAAAGCGCCCTTATTTTTTATGTAACAGGAAAGAACTATTACATAACAGAGGATTCTGCGTTCGCAGAATTCTTTTCTTAATACTTCGGGTGGCAGGGAGGAATGGATATGAACACAGAAGAATTATGTAAGTATTCAGATTCGGTAAATGAATTGTTGGCACGGTATGGGGTGAAGTTTGGCATTTATAAAAACAACACCTTTAAGGAACAGTTATTTCCTTTTGATATGATTCCTCGGGTGATTCATCAGAAAGAGTTTGATTATTTAGAGCGTGGATTGAAACAGCGTGTGACAGCACTGAATGCATTCATCAAGGATATCTACGGTGACAAAAAGATCATCAAGGATGGTGTGGTGCCGGAAGAATTTGTCTATTCAGGAAGCGGCTATCTGGCGCAGTGCGAGGGCGTGATGCCCCCCAAAGGGATCTATTCCCACATTGCAGGCATTGATCTGGTACAGGGGAAAGATGGAAGCTGGTATGTGTTAGAGGACAATTTGCGCATTCCTTCCGGGGCATCGTACCCCATGATTGCCAGAGATTTGTGCAGAAAAGGATTGCCGTCTGCTTTTGAGAAATATCACATTGAGGACAACAGAAATTATGCAAAGATGTTGCGGCGTACCATGGACAATGTAAATACGGGAGGACATACGGTGATTCTGTCACCTGGCAGATACAATGCAGCTTATTTTGAACATTCCTATCTGGCAGAGCAGACTGGTGCCCATCTGGTGACCGGCAATGAACTGGTAGTAGAAAATGACTGGTTATACTTCATTGATTACTCCGGCAAAAAGGAGCGGGTAGGAGCAGTTTACCGCAGAATTTCTGATGAGTACCTGGATCCGATGAACTTTAATGAAGAATCGGTTATTGGCATTCCTCATATTTATGACATCTACCGCAAGGGCAATGTGGCGCTGCTCAATGCGCCTGGAAATGGGGTGGCAGATGACAAGGGTATCTATTACTTTGTGCCCAGGATGGTGACCTATTATCTGGGGGAAGAGCCGATTTTGCAGAATGCTCCCACTTATCTGCCTTATTATGAAGCGGATATGCAGTATGTGCTGGAGCATTTTGACAGCCTTGTATTAAAGGATGTGGCAGAAGCAGGAGGCTATGGCGTAGTGTTTGGCAGTAAGATGACCAAGGAAGAAAAGGAACAGTTCATTGCGCTGCTGAAAAAGGAGCCACGGCGGTTTATTGCACAGGAAGTCATTGATTTCCGGGATATCGATATTTATGAGGATGGAAAAATAGTACCCAGAAAGGCAGACTTGAGAGCCTTTGTATTGATGGCGGACGAGCCGTTGGTATGGAAAAGTGGCTTGACCAGATTTTCACGAAATCCGGATTCTTTTATCGTCAATTCCTCTCAGGGCGGCGGTTTTAAGGATACATGGGTCATGGCAGAATAGGCAGCATAGTAATTTGGGCTTTTTAGAGACAATTTGTGCGGAAAAGGCACCAATCCTGTTTCAGAATGGAGGTTTTTATGGCTATTTTATCAGCAGAACACAGTGACCAGTTGTATTGGTTGGGGCGGTACAGTGAAAGAGTATACACAACCATTAAGCTTTTTGCGCAGCAGTTTGACGATATGCTGGATTTGAAAACAGAGGAATACGAAACATTTTGCGAAAAGCAGGACATTCCCAATATCTATGCTTCAAAAGAGGATTTTGTGCGGCGGTATTGTTTTGATGAAGCAGATCCCAACTCTATTTTTTCTAACCTGATCAGAGCATATGACAATGCAGTAGTACTGAGAGAGGAAATTGGAAGTGAGACCCTTTGTTACATACAGCTTGCGGTATATGACATGAACAAGGCGAAAAATTCGGAAGCACCCATTCTTCATCTCCAAAAGGTGATGGACAACATTGTTGCTTTCTGGGGCATGGTGGATGACAGTATAGACAGCGAGTGTGTGCGAAGCCTGATTAAATTTGGAAAGCGGTTAGAGCGAATTGATTTATATGTCAGGATGCGTATAGACAGAAGGGAAATCAAACGTGAGATGAAGCGTCTGAATTTGAGAATTGGTCGAACTGGTCTAAAATATAACACTACAAAACTGGCACACTTGAATTATCTGGTAGAGGTGACACCCATGGACTACGAGCTGATTTTACAGGAGATAGAATCCCTGCTTGATCAAGAAGAGAAATTGGCAGCAGGATTTTAAAAAAATAAATGGAGTAGAGGAGAAAGCGGGAAGGTGCCATGCGAAAACTAAGATTTCAATACCATATGCAGCTGAACTTTGAATCTCCGGCGAGAGAGCATCACTTTACGCTGCGTTGCATGCCGGTTCAGGATGAACGACAGAGTATTGTGAAAGAGCAGATTGCAATCTACCCCAAGCATTACAGTAGTACCCAGGTGGATTCTTTTGGCAACCGGTGCATGTATGGAACTACAAAAGAAGAGCATACCTGCTTTGCAGTGGATGTGAAGGGCGAAGCAGTCGTGGACCACACCAGATTCATTGAAGCACCTTCTCATAAGGTGGGACTTTACCGATATCAGACCAGATTGACAGAGCCGGGTCCTTACTTGAATACCTTTCATGAATGTATGTCTGTCATGTTGGAACAGATGAACAGTCCACTGAAAAAGGCACAGCTAATGATGGAATTTTTGTATTACAGCTACCGCTATACACCAGGGGTGACTGGTGTGAACACCACTGCAGAGGAGGCTTGTCGATTACAGGCGGGGGTATGCCAGGATTATGCCCATATGATGCTTTCTCTTTGCAGAAAAGAAAAAATTCCCTGCAGATATGTTGCTGGAATGATGTTAGGGGAGGGGGCCACTCATGCATGGATAGAGGTGTATGCCGATGGCAGGTGGATTCCCTTAGATCCTACCCATAACAGAGCAGTAGATGATACTTACATCAAAATTTCTGCAGGCAGAGATGCACAGGATTGTACCATCAATCAGGGGGTGTTCATGGGCGGTGGAAAGCAGCAGCAGGAAATCAATGTGATTGTAGAGGAAATATAACTGTGAGAAAACCAAACAGTTACGAGATAATATAGGAATCGGGAGAAGAAAATGGACAGTCAAGTAATGACGATTGCACAGGTACAGCTGCCTGTGGATGAGGTGTTGAAAATACAGAAGCATCGTTTGATGCCATCTGGTGTGTCAGTAGATGAGCTGGAAAAAAGCGGCAAGAGAATCAGTGTAGTAACAGGTATTCATGGAGATGAACTGGAAGGGCAGTATGTATGTTACGAACTTTCCAGACGGATTGGAGAACATCCAGAGGCACTATGTGGGATTGTGGATATTTATCCAGCCATGAATCCGTTTGGAATTGACAATATCACAAGAGGAATCCCTGCCTTTGACCTGGATATGAACCGTATCTTTCCAGGCAATCATCACGGCGATATGAATGAGCATATTGCGGCAGAAATTATAAAGGATATGGAGGGAACCAATCTGTGTCTGGACATTCATGCAAGCAATATTTTTCTGACGGAAGTGCCTCAGATTAGGATCAACGAGTTACATAAGGATATTCTGGTACCAATTGCCATGAAATCCAACGTAGATCTGATCTGGGTGCATGGGGCAAGTACAGTATTGGAATCCACGTTTGCATACAGTTTAAACAATCGTGGTATTCATACTCTTGTGGTAGAAATGGGTGTGGGTATGCGCATTACGGAAGATTATGGCAATCAGTTGGTAGACGGTATCTTTGCACTGATGGCAGACATGGGAATCTGGAAGGGAGATGTGCCTAAAGTTCGAATGCCTGTGGTCAGCAATGACGAAACTGGCAATGATGTGTATTATCTGAATGCGCCGTTTTCGGGGATATTTTTTAAGGAGCGCAGCCACGGGAGTATGGTGCAGGCAGGGGAACGTATCGGATGTGTGGTCAATCCACTGACAGGAGAATTGCTTTCTGAAATTACTGCACCGGGAGATGGCTGGTTGTTTACCATACGGGAATATCCGGTGGTGGAGGAAGGGTCTCTGATGGGTAGAATTTTGAAAAAGAGCGCATTGGAGGGAATGGGACATTGAAAGAAGAAATTTTATATGAGATCAAGGGATTGTACAGAGATGATTTTCGGGTGAAAGGCTACAGGTTTGGCGGTGGAGAAAATTCTGTGTGTATCATGGGAAGCATGCGTGGAAATGAATTCCAGCAAATTTATGTGTGTTCCCAGCTGATACAAAAGCTGAAGCAGTTGGAAGAAAAGGGAAAAATCGTGGATGGAGAGGGGATTTTGGTGATTCCATGCGGAAATCCTTACTCTGTCAATGTGAAAAAACGGTTCTGGACCATTGACAATACCGATATCAACCGAATGTACCCTGGATATTCCCTTGGTGAGACCACGCAGAGAATTGCCGCAGGGATTTTTGAGCAGATCAAGGATTATCGCTATGGCATCCAGTTTGCATCCTTTTATATGCCTGGAAATTTTGTGCCCCAAGTGCGGGTGATGAAGACAGGAATGGAAAATATAGAACTTGCGAAACAGTTTGGTTTGCCTTATGTGGTGCTCCATCATCCAAGACCATTTGATACCACAACCCTGAACTACAACTGGCAGATATGGGAAACAGATGCCTTTTCTATTTATACCACAAGTACAAGTGCAGTAGATAAGGAAAGTGCAAAGCAGGCAGTAGATGCGGTGCTGAACTTTCTTTCCAAGCAGGGCATCATCCAGCATCGTGGCTATGAGGGATTTATTTCGCGAGTGGTGGAAAGCCATGACTTTGTCAATGTGAGAACAGCCTTTGCCGGGTTTTTTGAAAAAATAGCAGAGGCGGGAGAAAGGGTGGACAAGGGGCAGATTCTTGCCAAAATTGTAGATCCTTATACGGGAGATGTGAGACAGGAGATTGTCTCCCCCATAGAAGGGATCATTGCCTTTGCTCATAATGAGAGTATGGCATATCAGAATACGGCGGTCTATAAGTTAATCGCAGAGGAAAATGAGGCATAGTATACATTCGTGTTGTTGGCTTTTAAATAGAAGCGGATGCAATTTGGAAAGGATTGCATCTGCTTTTTTTATGACGATTTTTTTCTGACAAGGAAAAAGTTATGTTATTTCATAAAAAAACTAACAATATTTTCTGATTGAAAACAAAAACGACAACAATAAAACCAGTAATGAAGGGGATGAGGATGTTGTTTGAAATTAATAAAAATAGTGTCAAAAAATGTCGTTTCCTGTGCTATATATAATAAATTTGCGAAAAATTACAAGAAAATAAGTGTAAAATATTAACAAAAAGGGAAAAATATGTTATAATAAAACCATCATAATTTAGAAGGGGTGAAAATGTGAAAAAAGAAATGATCGCTATGCTATTAGCAGGGGGCCAGGGCAGCCGTCTTGGCGTATTAACATCACAAGTGGCAAAGCCTGCAGTGGCTTTTGGCGGAAAATATCGCATTATAGATTTTCCATTGAGTAACTGTATCAATTCAGGTGTAGACACTGTAGGTGTTTTGACAC
The DNA here is from genome assembly GCA_017457865.1 of Lachnospiraceae bacterium. GTDB lineage: Bacteria > Bacillota > Clostridia > Lachnospirales > Lachnospiraceae > UBA2942. Next base: position 7,715 of record JAFTGN010000021.1, read on the forward strand.
AATACCAACCGCTGCGTCTGAACACGCACATTGGAATTGGCATTCCGTGGGATTTGGATCGCAACTATGGAGGGGTGACCATTCTTTCACCATATGAGAAGAAGGAGAACACCGACTGGTATACAGGTACTGCCAATGCCATTTATCAGAACATCAATTATATTGACAGCTTCAATCCAGAGTATGTGTTGATCTTAGGCGGTGACCATATTTATAAGATGGACTATAATATGATGTTGGATTTCCATAAGGCAAATAATGCAGACATCACTATGGCAGCTAAACCGGTGCCCATCGAGGAAGCCAGCCGTTTTGGCGTACTGGTCACAGATGAGACAGGTAAGATCACAGATTTTGAGGAAAAGCCGGAGCATCCAAGAAGCAATCTGGCATCCATGGGTATTTATATTTTTAGATGGAAGGTGCTACGTGAGGCATTGATTGCCAATGAAAATATTTCCGGATGTGACTTCGGTATGCATGTCATTCCATACTGTCATCAGAGAGGTGACCGGGTGTTCTGTTATGAATTCAATGGCTACTGGAAGGATGTAGGTACATTAGGTTCATACTGGGAGTCCAATATGGAACTGATTGATCTGGTTCCCGTATTCAATTTATATGAGGATTACTGGAAGATTTACACCAAGAGCAACACATTACCACCTCAGTATATTGCATCCAATGCATATGTAGAGCGCTGTATTATCGGGGAAGGTACCGAGGTTTATGGTGTGGCAAAGAATTCTGTCATTGGTGCAGAGGTGACCATTGAGGAAGGTGCAGAGGTATATGATTCCATTATTATGGAAGGCGTTGTGGTAAAGGCAGGCGCAAAGCTATATAAGGCCATTGTGGCTGAGAATACTGTGATTGGAGAGAATGCACAGTTAGGTGTAGGCGAATATGCAGAAAGTACTTATAATAAGAAGGTTTACGCATTCGATCTGGTGACAGTAGCTGAGAATTCCGTGATTCCACCCAATGTCAGCATTGGCAAGAATACTGCCATCAGTGGTGTGACTACAGCAGAGGATTACCCGGATGGTACTCTTCCAAGTGGCGGTGCAATTGTGAAAGTAGGTGAGAGCGAATGAAAGCAGTAGGCATTATTTTAGCGGGCGGAAATCATAAGAGAATGCGGGAATTGTCTCAAACGAGAGCCATTGCGGCATTGCCGGTTGCCGGTACATACCGAAGTGTTGATTTTGCATTGAGCAATATGACCAATTCCGGTATCAATCGTGTGGCTGTTGTGACACAGTATAACGCAAAGTCTTTGAATGCACATTTGAATTCATCGAAATGGTGGAACTTCGGCAGAAAGCAGGGAGGCTTATATGTATTTAATCCGATTCTGACAGCAGATAACAACAGCTGGTTTCGGGGAACTGCAGATTCTATTTGCCAGAACATCGATTTTCTAAAGGAAAGCCATGAGCCGTATGTGGTCATTGCATCGGGTGATTGTATTTATAAACTGGATTATGATCAAGTGTTGCAGTATCACATTGACAGGCGTGCAGACATCACCATTGTATGTAAGAATATGGGTGAGATGACGGGATTGGAGCGATTTGGTCTAGTGAGCACCGATGGCGAAAACAGAGTCATGGAATTAGAGGAGAAGCCGGTTGAAGCAAAATCCAACATTGTGTCCTGCGGTATTTATATCATCAGAAGAAGACTTCTGATTGAACTCTTGGAGCAGGCTGCTTCTGAGGAACGGTATGATTTTGTAAAGGATATTTTGGTTCGGTATCGTCGCCAGAAGAAGATTTACGCCTACCTGCTGGACTCCTACTGGAGCAATATTTCTTCTATTGAAGCGTACTTTAATACAAATATGGATTTCTTGCGGAAAGACATCAGAGATTACTTCTTCAAAGAAGGAGAACCGATTTTCTCCAAAGTGGATGACCTGCCTCCGGCGAAGTTTAACTATGGTTCACAGGTTAAGAACAGTCTGATTGCCACCGGAAGTATTATTAATGGTCATGTAGAAAACAGCGTGATTTTTAAAGAGGGATTTATTGGTAATAATTGTATCATTCGCAATTCCATTATTTTGAATGATGTATATATACGAGACAACTCTGTGATTGAGAATTGTATCGTAGAAAGTCACAGCACCATTGAAGATGGTTCTGTGTTTAAAGGCGAGGAGGGCAATCCGAGAATTGTCATTGAGAAGAACGAACGGTACAATTATAAATAATCGGTAGCAGCTCCGTGTCTTCGCAGTTACAATTATCCAAATAATTCAACAAATTTTGACAGAAAGCAATGGCATCCTGCAAAAAAGTATGATATAATAATTAGGCTGCGTTTGTGGCAGACAAATAAAGATTAGGACAACGATGTTCACACTGAGGGGTGTAAGACACATTGTGCCTTGCACCCATTCTTTTTCGGAAGAGGATACATAGACCGGAGAAGAAGGACAGACGGGAAGGGGATAGTTATGCAGATCACAGATGTGAGAGTGAGAAAAGTTTCCAAAGAAGGAAAGATGAAAGCGATCGTATCTATTACGATCGATAATGAATTTGTAGTACATGATATTAAGGTCATCGAGGGTGAGAAGGGGATTTTCATTGCAATGCCCAGCCGTAAAGCAGCGGATGGAGAATATCGTGATATTGCACATCCAATCAATTCCGATACCAGAGATATGATTCAGAAGATTATTCTGGAGAAATATGAGATTGCACTATTAGAGGAATCGGAAGAGGAAGAAATTTAAAAAGTTTGGAAGGCAGGTGCATGTGAAAGGATTCACAGCACCTGTTTTCGTTCCGATCTGTCCGTTATGTGAAAGAACCATGGCAGATGAAGTTGATAAAAGTGACAGCAGCTGCAAAGAAAGGCATGCCCTCATCCGTCTTGGTTTCCAGAATGAAGGTTTCCTTTTCTTCCTGTTTTTCTTTTTCCTGCTCTTCTCCTGTTTTTTCATCTTTTTCCTTGTACTTCACTGTAAAGGTGGCTTTGTCTTTTTTGACGGTGCCGATGGCTTCCTCACGGTAAAACAGTGTGAAATCCAAATCTGCAGGTTTTCCGGTCAATTTATAGACATACCGTGCATCCCAGAATGGAAACAGGAGCTCTCCTTTTCGTTTTTTTCGAATGAGCATGAGGCATTTCAGGGCAAGGGGGGTGTATTTTTTACGGAATTTGACCCGTTCTAACAACTGGTATTCTTCCGGTCCAATGGATGCCAGCTTTCGGAAACAATAGGAGACGGTCTTGTCCTTATTTTCAAAGAGCAGCTCCGGGCTGATCAGGGATGGGCCGGCAGAAACCTGGTATTGGGGTTCTTCTTTGATGTTGATTAAAGTAAAATCTTTGGGACAGTTTTTCATGGTGTCCGGATTCAGATATAGTTGCATAGAAACCCTCCTAAGTCGATTGCGTTTGATGGTAAATGACATATGATAAGTTGTTTTATTATAACAATGGATGGTAAAGTCTGCAAGGGAATTTGATAAAAAATGAAAAAATCTAAAAAGAAAGATTGAATAGTTTCGGAAAAGTACGTATAATAGAGGAAGACACTCAAATAAAAGGGAGGATGACAAAATGGTATCGATGAAAGATATTGCTGTGGCTTGTGGTGTTTCTGTGGCAACTGTAAGCAAATCGCTCAACGGATATTCTGACATTAGTGCGGAGACAAAAGCAGTGATACAGCAGAAGGCAAAAGAACTGGGTTATTTTCCCAATTCTGCGGCACGGGCATTGAAAACAAACCGTACATACAATGTAGGGGTTGTGATGACAGATGATTCTGGCAGTGGCCTAGCACATGAATATTTTGCAAATCTGTTGCAGTCTGTCCGTTCTGAATTGGAAAAGAACGGTCTGGATATCACATTTGTCAATCATGGGTTGGGTGAACAGAAGATGACCTATTATGAACATTGTAAATACAGATGTGTCGATGGCGTGGTGGTTGCCTGTGCAGATTTTGAAAGCGAGGAAATGGAAGAACTGGTGACCTGTGAACTGCCGGTGGTTGTTTTTGATCATGTGTATCCGGATCGGATGTCGGTATTGTCGGATAACAAAAAAGGAATCACAGACCTGGTACAGCACGTGTACAATAATGGACATCGGAAGATTGCATACATTCATGGTGAGTATTCCTTAGTGACCAACACGCGTGTGACCACGTTCCGGGAGATAATGAATCGTCTGGGACTGGATATTCCAAGAGAATACATACGGGAAGCGGCATATCGTGATGCGGAGCGCGCACATGCCATTGCACGGGAACTATTGCAGCTGCCGGATCCGCCTACGTGTATTTTGTATCCGGATGATTTTACAGCATTAGCAGGGATGAGCTATTTACGCCAGGAGGGATACAATGTGCCGGAAGATGTATCGGTGGCAGGTTACGATGGTCTGGTATTAGGACAGGTATTGTATCCCAAACTGACCACCATTGCACAGGATACAGAGCGTATGGGAAAAGAGGCGGCCCATGCACTGCTTGATCTGATTGAACATCCGGATCGGCAGAAAGCAAAACAGGTCATCATCAAGGGGCATCTGATTGAGGGAGAATCGGTGGTGCGTTGCAATAAAAGATAATGGAGGCTAGGGGCAATGAAAAAAGCGGGGATTGGCATTTTGATGGCAGCACTGTTACTCTGTGGCTGCAATCAAAATACAACAGAAAAAGAGGGAAAAACTGATGGATCGACGGATACAGAAGCTGTGGTACAGACCACAGAAGAAGCGGTCAATATATTTGTGGTATACTGTCAGGATCCATTGACAGCAGAGTTTTGCAGACGGTTTAAACAGGAACACAGCGAGATTCCCATGCGAATTGTGGAAAATACAGAGAAGCAGCTGGCGGCATGGGAACGGGGGATGGATGTAGAAAATGAAGCTTACCCTGATCTGGTGGCAGTATCTTCTGGTGAACTGGAAACTCTGGCAAAGGCAGGGTTGCTGCAGCCGGTATCCGATGTGGGCATCACAGAGAAAGACACGGCGCAGATGTATGATTTTATGAAGGAAATGGGTATGGCAGAGGATACGCTGTACGGACTGACCTGGCAGCAAACTGCAGTCAAGTTTTTGTATCAGCGAAACCTGGTGCAGAAATTTTTGGATGTAGAAGATGGAGAAGGCATGCAGAATGCAGTGGGAGAGTGGACTTCTTTCTATACCGCAGCTGATGCAGTGGCTCAGAAATCAAATGGCAAAGTCAAGCTGTTGGATACAGCAGAAGAGATGGAGGATGCCATTTTGTCTGCTACACCAGCCTGGTATGTGGAGGATACATTGCATATTCCGGATGTATTCATGGATTACATGGAGCTGTATCCGGAACTGTTAAACAATCAGCTCACTTGGGGGGAAGAAAAAGCAGAGGATACCGTCGACAAGCTGCTGGATGGAACAGTGGCAGGTTGTTTTGCCAATGCCTATTTCATCCGTCAGACGTTACAGCAGGCTGGTGCAAAAGAGGGTGACTGGGGGATCTGTTATGGTCCCCAGACTTATGCAGAAGAGGCGGTCATGCTGGCGGTTCCAGTGGGATGCAGTGACGCTGCATTGGCACAGGAATTGTTGAAATATCTGACTTGTGACCAGGAAACAATGGAGCAGTTCGCATTGGCAAAGACGGTGCCGGTGAATCACAAAGAGGTGATGGATCGGCTGGCAGAGTCTGAGGAAGGAAAAGATCCTTTGTTAAAGAATCAGAACATATTCAGAGAATATACCAATGCCGCCAGTCGAATTCCCACAGAGGCACCTACGGAACAGGATGTTTTGATGAAAGAATTGTTTTTAAAAGAAATGGAAAGTTATTTCAGCGGGAAACGGGATATTGAACAGACACTGGAACATTTTGCAAAGATTGTAGAAGGATTATAAGGTGTCAGTATGATAAAAAGAAGAATCTGACTTGTAGGAAAGTTGTCTGGAAACTGGAATCAAGGATCAGGTAAAGTGGAAATGAGGCAAATACATAATTGTATCTGCCTCATTTTAAAAACAGGAAAAGGAATGAAATTTCATGAAAGAGCAGAAAAAACAGACAAGGACATATGGGCAGAACAAGAAGACCAGGTCTGGTCAATCCGGATATCCGAAAGTACGGGAGAATCATGGATCAAAGCAGGTGGTGAAATCAGCAAAGGAAACCTCAGGCAAAAATCCAGATGTCTGTTCATATGCAGAAAAGTGTGGTGCCTGTACTTATATCAATCTGCCTTATGCAAAACAGCTGAAGAAGAAACAAAAGGCAGTACAGGAACTGATGGGGGAATTTTGTCCGGTACATCCCATCGCAGGGATGGAACAGCCGCTCCATTATCGTCACAAAGTACATGCAGTGTTTGGCTGTGATGTCAAAGGCCATCCGGTGTACGGTGTCTATCAGGCAGGTACTCACAATATTCTTCCTGTGAAAGACTGTCTCATAGAAGATACCCAGTCTGCGGCTATTATCCGAACCATCGGTGGCTTGTTGCGGTCTTTCAAAATTCGAACCTATGATGAGAGATCCGGTTACGGTCTTCTGCGCCACGTGGTGATTCGAAAGGGATATGCCACAGGAGAGGTGATGGTCATTCTGGTAGTAACAGATCCAATCTTTCCATCCAGAAAGAACTTTGTGAAGGTGTTACGGGAAAAACATCCGGAGATTACCACAGTGGTATTAAATATCAATGACAAAGATACGACCATGGTATTGGGCAGTCGGGACATTGTATTGTACGGCAAAGGCTATATTGAGGATGAACTGGACGGACTGCGTTTTCGTATTTCCCCCCAGTCTTTTTATCAGGTCAATCCACCCCAGGCAGAGAAACTGTATCGTCTTGCCATAGAGGCGGCCGGGTTGACTGGCAAGGAGCGTGTGCTGGATGCGTATTGTGGCACCGGAACCATAGGCATTGCCGCCAGTCGGAAAGCCGGAGAGGTGATAGGCGTGGAACTGAACAAGGATGCAGTGAAGGATGCCATCCAGAATGCCAAGTTGAACCAGAGAAAGAATATCCGATTTTATTGTGCAGATGCTGGTGTTTTTATGGAGGATTTGGCACAAAGTGGGGAACAGATCGATGTGGTCATTATGGACCCGCCCAGAAGCGGCAGTACAGAAGTGTTTTTGTCCAGCATGAAAGCACTTTCTCCAAGACGGATCGTTTATGTGTCCTGTAATCCGGAAACGTTAAAACGAGATGCGGAGTGGTTGATCAACAATGGATATCGGGCAGAAGGGGTATGGCCGGTAGATATGTTTGGAGGTACTTATCACGTAGAATGTGTGTGCGTTTTCGCGCAATAGATGAGCTGCATTTTTGCACATATAAGCCAGAAAATATAAAATTTTCTCTTCTGAAAGAGAGTGGGAAAGAAAGGGAGTATATAGAAGCCATGGCAGGCAATCAATATACACTTCCTAACATCACCCACATATCCTGATTTTGCTGCCAAAGTGGCTCCAGTTGATCCAGCGGCAGCGGGGTAGGTACAGTACCGGTTTCTACCGTTACAGAAGGAATTCCTTTTTCCAGTACACACCAGTTGGAGAAACCTGCTTCGTTGGAATAACCTGCCAGATAGTAGCCGGTCAGGTCGCTGATGGCAGTGGCAAGCTGTTCGTTGGCACTCCACAGAGGCTCCGGCTGTCCGTACTGCCAGTAGACCAATGCGCCATAAGAGTGATAGCTCAGTGCCAGTCGTGGATTGGATAATCCATTCATCACAGTCATCAGTGCCTGGGCCTCCGGCTGGTCACCCGGTGTATTGCCTTTAAAGAAATCGGCAGAAGGAGTCAGACGGTCTGTCACTGACTCCCAGCCGGGGGAATAGTTGCGGTTTAAATCCACACCGTTTGCATTGGCTTTCCATCTGGTCAGATAGGTGGCAAAATCATAGGATGTATAACCGGCTGCCATGTCGGCATTGTAAATATTCTGAATCTGTGTCTGTAATGCTTCGCTGTGCAATCCCTCTAATCCCAGCTGGCTGATAGAGACTCCGTCCGGATTCACCATAGGGACGATAACAAAGCAAGTGCGGTCAAAAATCTCCCTGTAAGACAGGCCATTGTAACTGCCGGTTTCATATGTGGCACAATAATGGGCCAGCTGCCGCATCACCAGTTGGGTGGTCATATATTCTCTGGCATGAGTGGCGGCACAGATGAAAATCTGCTGTGAAGCATTTCGATTGCCAAAGTATGCCACATATATGGGTCTGCCATCTGCCGTCAGAATTTCAGTGCCGTCTGCATTGGAAATAGTGGTCATTTGCAGAATGCTGGGATATGCGGCTGTAAGGGTGTGCAGATCCGCTTCCATTTGATCATAAGTATAAAGTGTAGTAGAGCAGTTGATTAGAGTCTCTGCATCTATCTCCGGCAGGGTGGTGGTTTGAGATGGTATTTCCTCTCCACTGGTTTCTTCCGTGACGGCTTCTTCAAAAGTGGTTTCCTCAAGCGTATTTTCTGTTTCATCTAACGAAGAAAGCTCTGTCCCGGAAACCGGCAGAGCCGGTGTTTCCTGAGACAGAGCCCAAGCGGAACTTTCTTCAATAGAAACAGAAGAATATGTATCTGCCTGTTCTGACTGGCATCCACTAAAGGACAGCAACAACAAGGCAAAGCAAAAACCCGTCAGATACAAAATAAACTTACGAAACATGAATTTTCCTCCCCAGACATGATCGTTTGTATTTCCATCGAATTTTCCAAAGCCCATCAGATCAATGGAATCGTGGAATTTGTCGGTGTTTTTAGTATAGCACCGGAAAATTCAGAAGTAAAGTGGAAAATAGGAGAATTCAATGTAAAAAATGGAACAAATATAGTTACAGAATTTTCAGAATTGAAGAACCAGCCGGGGCGTGTTATAATGGCAAAAGCATTGAGAAATGGAGACAGGACATGATTTTTGATACACATGCACACTATGATGACAAACAGTTTGATGAGGATCGGGCAGAACTGCTCTCGTCTCTGCCAAAGCAAGGTGTAGGCAGGGTGGTAAATGTAGCAGCGGATTGGGAGTCTGTGGCAGATACGCTTGCATTGAGCAGACAGTATGACCATGTATTTGCGGCACTGGGGATTCATCCTTCTCATACTGCAGAACTGGATGAGGTGCGTTTTAGTATACTGGGGGCAGCGCTGCGCCAGCCAAAAGTAGTTGCAGTGGGCGAAATCGGTCTGGATTATTATTGGAAGGAACCGGAGAAGGAACTCCAGAAGGAATGGTTTATCAAACAGCTGGAATTGGCAGAGGAAGTAAAGAAGCCGGTGATTATTCACAGCCGGGATGCAGCAGCTGACACATTGGAGTTGATGCAGCAATATGGCAGATACTTAGGCGGTATCATTCACTGTTATTCTTACAGTGTAGAGATGGCAAAGAATTATCTGGATATGGGATACTATCTGGGCATCGGGGGTGTGGTGACATTTGCCAATGGGCGAAAGCTTCACGAGGTGGTACAGTATGCGCCATTGGACAGACTGGTGCTGGAAACAGACTGCCCGTATCTGTCTCCAGAGCCATTTCGTGGCAGAGGCAATCGGAACAGTTCTCTGCGTTTGCCCTATGTCATAAAAAAGATTGCAGAATTGAAACAGGTCACACCAGAAGAGGTGGAAGAAGCTACCTGGAAAAATGCCTGTCAGGTATACCGCTTACAGGAGTAGAGATAGAGAATCCCATGAAATATTTGTAAAGTGATATGGGAGAGAGAAGGCAATAAAATAAAATGGGAATGGAGGAAGCATATGGCAACCCTTGGGAATCCACAGAATACGATAGAAATCTTGCAGAAATACCAGTTTACTTTTGCAAAAAAGTTTGGACAGAATTTTTTGATTGATACGCATGTATTGGAGAAAATCATTGCAGCTGCCAATGTGACAAAAGAAGATTTTGTATTGGAGATCGGACCTGGCATCGGCACGATGACTCAGTATCTGGCAGAAACGGCCAGAGAAGTGGTGGCGGTGGAAATCGATGACCATTTGATTCCCATTCTAAGTGATACTTTGTCCGGGTATGACAATGTGACGGTGCTGCATGAGGATATTTTAAAAGTGGATATCAATGCATTGGCACAGGAGAAAAACGGAGGAAAGCCCATTAAGGTGGTGGCGAACCTTCCATATTATATCACGACACCTATTATTATGCAGCTGTTTGAAAGTCATGTGCCCCTGCAAAGTGTAACAGTCATGGTGCAGAAAGAGGTAGCAATGCGCATGCAGTCTGTGCCAGGCAGCAAGGACTACGGTGCCCTGTCACTGGCAGTGCAGTATTATGCCAAGCCTTATCTGGCAGCAAACGTTCCTCCTAACTGTTTTATGCCTCGTCCAAATGTAGGTTCTGCAGTGATTACACTGACCTGTCACGAAGAACCACCGGTACAGGTGTCAGATGAAAAACTGTTGTTCCGGCTGATTCGTGCTTCTTTTAATCAGAGACGGAAAACACTGGTCAATGGACTGACCAATGCACCGGAATTGCCTTTCACAAAAGAGCAGGTGGTTGCCGCAGTGGAATCTTTGGGAAAGGGAGCGACTGTCAGAGGGGAAGTGTTGACATTGGACGAGTTTGCAAAATTGACAGATTATTTTGTGGACATGAAGACAGAAAAGCAATAACCATCTACAAGAAATGACTGATAAAGGTATTCGGTTTCCGGTCTAATTTGGAATAGACTTTCATATATTTAGAAGGAATTGACCGGGGGCGTTTGCGGAAAATGGCATTGTATAGACGGTTTGCAATTTATTTTTATCAATATCAGGGAGCAAGAAAAGGCGCTTTTGCAGGATTTGGCATGGTGGAATTGCGTGACGGTAGGATGCGGATGCAGATTACCGGCAGAGGCAGTTACCAGAATGCACAGCTGGAAGTATATGGACTGTTAGATGCGCCGGGGGAGATGGCCGGGATTCATCTGGGAACGATGCAGTCCGGTCATTTTTCATATGAGGGCAGTTTGCAGCTTCATCCGGAAAAATCTTTTCAGGAGCTGCGTGGCATTGTCTTGTGCCAAAAGCCAGGTGCAGATCGAGTGGCAGTGGCACTCTGGGCTGGAAACTTTCATACAGAGGCTTTTTATACATGGACACCCAAGGAAGAGCAGATGCAGACACAAAGAGGGAAAAGCATAAAAGAGGCACAGCTTGAAACTGCACAACTTGGTGTATGTGAAATTCAAGATGATGTGGTAGAAGCGGAGGGAAAAACCAGCCCACAGCAGGCAAGTGATCTGGATGTAGAAGAGGAACGTTTGATACAGGAAGAAAGGTTTCTGGATGTAGAGGAGGAACGTTTGATACAGGAAGAAAGGTTTCTGGACGTAGAAGAGGAAGGTTTAGGAGATGATTTGAATGTGGATGAGAAAAGATTTGACCAGAAAGAAAATGACTCAAGTGTGGAGGATAAGATTTGTAATCAAGAAGATAATGGTTTGAAAGTAGAGAATATGGATGAAAATAAGGAGAAACAGAATACGGAAGTGGAGAATGTTGATGTAAAGAAAGAAGAAACACAAGGAAATGTAGAGAATAATTTGGAAAATGTACGTATGGATCAGGAGCAGGAAGCATATGAACAGGAAACAGGCGAGGAAGAATATCCAGTGGATGATTTCTGGGAGCAGATGTACCGGGAGTTTCCAAAGATGATATTGCAGGTGGATGGGGAACAGGTGTCTGCATTACGGATTCGTCCTTGTGACATCAGTCGTTTGCCCAAAACAGACTGGGGGCGTGGGTATATGCAGTTTCTGGCACGGCAGTACAATCAGTATCGCTGTATGATCCTGGGAAGACAATCCCAGAAAGGTAGATGGCAATATTTTCTGGGATTGCCCGGCAGTGACACCCCATCAGAAAGAAAGGATGCTGCGGATGTGGGATTTATAGATTTTATACCAATACAGTGTCCGGTACATCGGCAAATGAAAGGATTCTGGATGTACAATCTGGATTTTCAGATACGGTAAAAGCGATGGAAAGGAATATTAGCAGAGGCGATTGGCTAGGATGCCAATCGCCTTCAAAATAAGGAGGCACTATGACGACAGAAGAAAAATATATGAAAGAAGCCATCAGGCAAGCTCAAAAGGCGCTGGCATTGGAGGAGGTCCCCATCGGCTGTGTCATTGTCTGGCAGGATCAGATCATCGCCAGAGGATACAACAGACGTAATACGGACAGGAGTACCCTTTCCCATGCAGAACTGATTGCCATTCGCAGGGCAAGCAAAAAGCTGGGAGACTGGCGTTTGGAAGAATGTACTTTGTATGTCACATTAGAACCCTGCCAGATGTGTGCCGGTGCAATCGTACAAGCCCGGATTCCCAAAGTGGTCATGGGATGCATGAATGGCAAGGCAGGATGCGCCGGTTCTATTTTAAATCTGTTACAGATGGATCAGTTCAATCACCAGGCAGAAGTGGTGAGAGGTGTATTAGAAGAAGAATGCTCTGCTATGCTGTCTGATTTTTTCAGGGAAATGCGGAGAAAGAAGAAACAGCGAGAGAGATTGACTGGACAAGAGGAGGGAAAAGCAGAGTAGGAAGCAGTACCCCACGGGCAATACGATCCAGAAGAAAGATGGCGTATATTTCAGAGTGATAGGGTGCCCTGCCGGAGGTTGCACAGGTGGTGACAGACAATCTGTCTCTGGAAGATGTGTACTTACATTATCTGGGAATATAGGTGAAGTGTTTGCAGCAAAGGATAAAAATAGAGATTGAGTTTATAGAAAACAATCATTTTGTAAATTTTCTATAGACAAAAAGTGGAATCTGTAGTATAATAACAGAACCGTGCAGCCGGGGAATTAGCGGTGCCCTGTACCTGCAATCCGCTACAGCAGGGGTGATGCCGATTCTGAGGACGGTCTTTTGTGAGGACTGCCTTTGGTAAGTGGCGATGACGTCTGGGTCTTGCGCAATAGAGGCCTCTGAACCGTGTCAGGTCAGGAATGGAGCAGCACTAAGGAGTCTCCTTTATGTGCCGCAAGGCAGCCTGGGCTGAGTTAACTGCCAGAGTAACGCTTGTAGAAGCCATTCGAGGTTTTGGCGCACGGAGAAAAATGAATACTCTTGTAACAAAAGGGGAGTAGTTGCATACATGATGAAGAGTGTGACAGCAGTGTGTGATCTGGCTGATTTTGTGCCAGAGGATTGCTGTGGAGCATCGGAGGATGTATGTTCTGGTCTTCGTCAGGACGTTTGCGAAAGCAGGCCGGAGCCAGACACGGAATATAGAAGAAGCAACAAGACTTTTTGTGCACAAACATTGTGCGCAGGGAGTCTTTTTCTGTTTTTATAAACGAGTCTGTGAGTTTTACTGTTGCAGATGGACCACTGATCTGAAAACAGAGAGATCCTGAACAGGAATGGAGAAAATGGAGGAACATCATGAAAGAAGTCTACCAAATGACCAGAGAAGAAGTGACGGAGGGCATAGACGCCAGTCGTGGACTGAGCCGTGGAGAAGTAGAGAAGCGGCTGCAGCAATATGGAGAGAATGCATTGCAGGAAGCAGGAAAGAAAAGCGTGCTTCGGGTATTCGCAGAGCAGTTTGCGGATCTGCTGGTGCTGATTTTGATTGGGGCGGCCATCATTTCCATGTTGTCGGGGAGTGAAGAAAGCGCCATTGTCATCTTTGTAGTCATCCTGCTCAATGCGGTGCTGGGCACCGTACAGTATGTGAAGGCACAGAAATCACTGGATTCCCTGAAAGCATTGTCATCTCCTCACGCCAGAGTGCTGCGTGACGGAGTGAAGCAGGAAGTGCTGACTAAGGACATCGTGCCGGGTGATATCCTGTTATTAGAAGCCGGAGATCTGGTGGCAGCAGACGGCAGGATTTTGACCAATTATTCTTTGCAGGTCAATGAAAGTGCCCTGACTGGAGAATCCACCAATGTGGACAAAAGCGAGGAAGTGATCACAGAGCAGGTGGCGCTGGGTGACAGGACCAATATGGTCTATTCCGGTAGTCTGGTCACATACGGCAGAGCCGATGTACTGGTGACCGGCACAGGTATGAATACGGAAATGGGTCGGATCGCCGGTCTGATGAATGACACCGGAGAGAAGAAGACTCCCTTGCAGGTGAGTCTGGATTCCTTCAGCCAGAAGCTGGCCATCGTCATATTGATCATCAGTGCCATCGTCTTTGCACTGCGTATCTTCCAGAAAGAGCCGGTGTTAGATTCTCTCATGTTTGCAGTGGCACTGGCAGTGGCAGCTATTCCGGAAGCATTAGGTTCTATCGTAACCATCGTACAGGCCATGGGTACGTCCAAGATGGCGGCAGACAATGCCATCGTGAAGGAACTGAAGGCGGTGGAGAGTTTAGGCTGTGTATCGGTCATCTGTTCCGATAAGACCGGTACCCTGACCCAGAACCGTATGACCGTACAGGAAATTTATATCAATGAACAGATTTTAAAGCCGGAGGAGCTGACATTGACTTCCTCCCTGCACCGGTATCTGCTGTATGCGGCCATTTTGGACAATGATTCTGTCATGCAGGAGGACAAAGGCATCGGAGATCCCACCGAATCCTGTCTGCTGTTGATGGCCAGAAAAGCAGGCCTCACCAGAGCGGGTATTTCGGAAGAAGACATTCGAAGTATGATGCCACGTATGGAGGAGATTCCCTTTGATTCCGATCGAAAGCTGATGAGTGTCAAGTACCGGATTCATGGCATCCCTACTGTATTGACCAAGGGTGCGGTGGATGTGATGCTGGATCGTACTGTGAAGATTGCCACAGAAGAGGGCATTCGGGAACTGACAAAAGAGGACAGGGAGGCCATCTTTGCCCAGAACCAGCGTTTCTCGGAAAATGGTCTTCGTGTGCTGGCATTTGCTTATAAAGAAACCACAGAGGATGATACACTGACACTGGAAAATGAGCGGGATTACATCTTTGTAGGTTTGGTCTCCATGGCAGATCCGCCACGTCCGGAATCTGCACAGGCTGTGAAAGAAGCCATCGGAGCCGGCATCCGTCCTGTGATGATCACCGGTGACCATAAAGTGACCGCATCTGCCATCGCAAAGCAGATCGGCATTTTCCGGGAGGGAGATCTGGCCGTGACCGGTCAGGAACTGGATGCCATGTCCGATACAGAACTGGATGAAACATTGGAAAAGATTTCCGTCTATGCCCGTGTGTCACCGGAGAACAAGATTCGTATTGTAGATGCATGGCAGAGAAAGGGGCAGATCGTTGCCATGACCGGTGACGGTGTCAATGATGCACCGGCCCTGAAAAAGGCAGACATCGGTGTGGCCATGGGTATCACCGGTACAGAAGTGTCCAAGGATGCGGCTTCTATGATCTTGTCCGATGACAACTTTGCTACCATTATCAAAGCTGTGTTGAACGGCAGAAATGTGTATCGGAATATTTTAAATTCCATCCTGTTTTTGCTGTCCGGCAATCTGGGTGCCATCCTGACGGTGATCTGCTGCTCCTTAGCTGCGTTGCCAAGTCCCTTTGAGCCGGTACATTTGCTGTTCATCAACCTGATCACAGACTCTCTGCCAGCCCTTGCCATCGGTATGGAACCGGCAGATCCAAAGCTGTTACAGGATCAACCGAGAGATGCAAAAGAAGGCATTCTCACAAAGAAGTTTTCCTGGAAACTGGTGGGTTACGGCATTTTGATCGGGGCAGCGTCACTGGCCGCCTTTGGAATCGGTTTGCAGACCGATGCCAGAACAGCCAGAACCATGGCATTTGCCACTTTGTCACTGGCTCGTCTGTTCCACGGCTTTAACTGCAGAGGAGAGGAATCCATCACAAAGCTGGGATTTGGTTCCAATCTGTGGAGTGTAGGGGCATTTGCGGCAGGCGCAGTCCTGTTGGCACTGGTATTGTTTGTACCGGTATTGCAGAGATTGTTCTTAGCGGCTTCCTTAAACGGCATGCAGCTTCTGTGGATGCTGTTGCTGGCACTGGCGCCCACTTTGGTGATTCAGGTGAAGAAATGGATTGGCGAACGTCGTGGATGATGTGCGGGGAGCCGGTGTGACCGACATGACACTGGATGAAATCAATGGGGAGATCACAGCTGTAAGAAATGGGCAATAAAGATTTTGCACCATACTGAAAGAAAAAGGGTTATGAGAAGAGAGAAAGTCAAACGTTCTGGCTTTCTCTCTTTTTATGTAATAGGAAATTCCTATTACGCAACCGCACTCGGCGCGAGAATTCTGCATTCGCAGAATACTTTTCTTCGTATTTTCAGACCGGATCACAAGAATTGAAAACCATTGTGATGGAAACACAACTTGCAGATCAGATGTGTTTGCCGCAGATATCCTGTAACACACACCGGTCACAGTGAGGTGTGGTACGGGCAGTGCAGATTTCCCTTCCATGGTACACCAGCCGGTGGCAGAAGGAACTGCCTTCTTCCGGCGGTACCAGTTTCCACAGTGCCATCTCCACTTTCTTCGGGTCTTTGATCTGGTCTACCAGTCCCATCCGGTTCACCAGACGGATGCAGTGGGTATCGGTGACGATGGCCGGTTTGCCGAACACATCTCCCATGATCAGATTGGCGCTTTTTCTTCCTACGCCGGGAAGGGAGAGTAACGCTTCAAAACTGTCCGGCACTTTCCCGTCATACTGGGTGAGCAGCATGTTCATGCAGCCATGGATGTCTCTGGCCTTGCTGTGCCCCAGACCACATGGTTTGACGATGGCTTCGATGTCTGCCACATCTGCATGTGCCAATGCTTCTACGGTAGGGTATTTCTCGTACAATCCTTCTACCACCACATTGACTCTGGCATCGGTACATTGGGCAGCCAGACGGACGCTGACGAGAAGCTTCCATGCCTCATTATAATCCAGGGTACAGTCTGCGTCCGGGTATTCTTGTTTTAATCTCTCGATGATTTCTAATGTAAGTTCTTCTTTTGACATGGGATGCTCCGTTTCTTTCTGATCAGGACATTGCCTGTTTTTTTAAAATTGAAAAATGTATGGTGACATGCCGGTGCATGTTGTTGTAAGTACTATAACACATTAGACACTGATTTTCAATTGGAATGAAACGTACAGGGAAACGGTGCAAAATGGAAAATATGTGATATAATGTAACTATTCAGGGGCAATATTTCGCGAAGGTTTTGCGAAGCAAAATCCTGAGTTGTTCAGGCAAAAACACAAACGACGGAGTCGATTTGGAATGGATTTTTGCCCGTAACTGTGAGGGGACTGAGCAGTTACGATATCATGAGCAACAGAGAGCTATGATAGGAGCAAAGAGGCAGTATGTATTTATAAAGAAATGGAGGATGGGTATGAAACAGTTTCGCAGAATATTTCTCATTGTCATCGATTCTCTGGGTATAGGGGAGCTGCCCGATTCTGCATCCTTTGGGGATGTGGGCGTGAATACCTTGCAGCATGTTTCGGAAAGCAGAACGTTTTTTGCTATCCCAAACCTGTTTCAGTTGGGACTTAGTAATCTGGCTGCGTTGCAGCAATATCCACCCAATCCCAAGGCGGTGGGACGGTATACCAGACTACAGGAGCGCAGCAATGGCAAGGATACCATGACCGGTCACTGGGAGATGATGGGGTTGTGGACCACCAAACCATTTATCACCTTTACGGACCATGGGTTTCCACCGGAATTGATTGCCGAATTGGAACGGCGAACCGGTCGCAAGATCATCGGCAATAAAAGTGCCAGCGGTACGGAAATCTTAGAGGAACTGGGAGAAAGAGAAATTCAAAACGGAGAGTTGATCGTGTATACATCTGCCGATTCTGTCTTGCAGATCTGCGGCAATGAAGAAACCATGGGGTTGGAGACGTTGTACCATTACTGTGAGATTGCCAGAGAACTGACCATGAAGGAAGAATGGCGGGTGGGCAGAGTCATTGCCAGACCCTATACCGGCAGAAAAAAGGGAGAATTTGTGCGAACAGCCAACCGGCATGATTATGCATTGAAACCATCGGGCAAAACTGTCTTAGATGCATTGAAAGAAGCTTCCTATGATGTGATCTCCGTTGGGAAAATTTATGACATCTTTGACGGAGAAGGATTGACAGAATCCCACAAATCCCAAAGTTCCGTCCACGGAATGGAGCAGACCATTGAGATCGCCAAAAGAGACTTCCGGGGATTGTGTTTTGTGAATCTGGTGGATTTTGATGCACTGTGGGGACATAGACGCAATCCGGTGGGGTATGGCGATGAATTAGAGCGGTTTGACCGGAAGTTAGGGGAATTGATCCCTCTGTTACGGGAAGATGACCTGCTGCTCATCACCGCAGATCACGGCAATGATCCCACGTATAAAGGAACAGATCACACCAGAGAACAGGTGCCTTTCCTTGCCTGGTCTCCGTCTATGAAGCAGGGCGGCAGGTTAGAAGAACAGGATACCTTCGGCACCATCGGGGCAACCATTGCACAGAATTTCAGGGTAGACATGCCGGAGGGCACCATCGGGCAGTCTTTGCTGGAGAAGCTGTAGGCACCGGACAGTCACAAAACGAAAAGTAAAGGAGCAAATATCATATGAACGGCATATCGGAAGAACTGTTTTTACACATTGAGGAGATTCAGGCCCAGACAGCGGCTGTGTTTGAGGAGTTGATGGAGGCAGCCCGTTTAGAGGAGGGAGATATTCTGGTGGTGGGATGTTCCTCCAGTGAAGTAGCAAGCCATGGCATCGGCTCTTATTCCAGCGCAGAGATCGGGCAGGCGATTTTTGAGGTATTACAGGAAGCGTGCCGGGAGAGGGGCATTTATCTGGCTGCCCAGTGCTGTGAACATCTGAATCGGGCACTGATCATTGAGAAGCAGGTGGCCAAGGCGTATGGTCTTCCCATGGTGAATGTAAGACCACAGTTAAAGGCAGGCGGTTCCTTTGCCACAGCGGCTTGGTACGGCATGGAAGAAGCGGTGGCAGTGGAGCAGATCCAGGCACATGCCGGAATTGACATCGGAGATACCCTCATCGGCATGCATCTGCGCCCTGTGGCGGTGCCAGTGCGGGTACAGACGGGGCAGATCGGCGGGGCACATGTGGTGTGCGCAAGAACCAGACTGAAATACATTGGAGGAGAGCGGGCGGCGTATTGTGAATAGGGGATGATGGAGTGATGGTACCCAACACCTTTCAGCAGGGATTTTATTCAAAAAACATGCTCTCCCTTTGGGTCAGCAGAAGATAAAAGAGGTTATATATGGCAAATGATTTTTCTAAGGGAAAGGTATGGCAGAATATTGTGTCCCAGGCGATTCCGTTGATTTTGGCCCAGCTGGTACAGCTGTTGTACAATGTGGTGGATCGGATTTATATCGGGCATCTGCCCGGTTCGGATAGTATGGCTCTGACAGGGATCGGACTGGCATTTCCTCTGACCACCCTGATTGCCGCCTTTACCTGTCTGTTTGGCACAGGCGGTACCCCTCTGTTTTCCATTGCCAGAGGAGCGCAGAATGAGGAAAGGGCAAAGAAGATTCTGGGCAATACCTTTTCTTTGCTGCTTGGGTGTTCTTTGATCTTGTTTGCAGTCTGCTACCTGTTTCGCAGACCGGTGTTGTATCTGTTTGGGGCAAGTGATGCGTCTTATGGATATGCAGATGCCTATTTGAAGATTTATCTGCTTGGCACCACCTTTTCCATGCTTTCAGCCGGGATGAATGGATTCATCAATGCCCAGGGGTTCCCGAAAGTGGGGATGCTGACCACTGCCATCGGTGCCGTGTTGAATTTGTTATTAGACCCGTTGTTTATTTTTGTGTTTCACATGGGAGTCAGCGGTGCGGCACTGGCTACCGTGATCAGCCAGGCGGTATCAGCCGGTTGGGTACTGTGGTTTCTGACCGGAAAGAAGGCACTGTTGCCTCTTTCCAGAGCATATCTGAAGATTGACTGGAAACTGACAAAAGAGATCACCAGCCTTGGTATGGCAGGTTTTATCATGCAGGCCACCAATTGTCTGGTGCAGGTACTCTGCAATGCTACCCTGAAAACCTTCGGGGGAGATTTGTATGTGGGGATCATGACCATCTTAAATTCCGTGCGGGAGATTTTGTCCCTGGCGGTTTCCGGACTGTCTCAGGGCGCCCAGCCGGTGCTTGGGTACAACTGGGGCGCCGGGCGGTATGACAGGGTCAAGCAGGGTATCCGGTTTACTGCCATTCTTTGTTTCGCTTACACAGTGCTGGCATGGCTGTTCGTCATTGCCAGTCCCCGGTTGATGCTCTCCATCTTTACAGATGACCCTGCCATGATCGAAGCAGGAGTAGGGGCATTGCATCTGTACTTCTTCGGATTTTTCTTTATGGCCTTTCAGTTTACCGGACAGTCTACCTTTACTGCGCTGGGATATCCCAAGCAGGCTATATTCTTTTCCCTGTTTCGTAAAGTGGTGATTGTGGCACCGTTGACACTGCTGTTGCCCACACTGGGACTGGGGGTAAAAGGGGTGTTTGTGGCAGAACCCATTTCCAATGCCATCGGAGGACTGTGTAGTTTTCTGACTATGTACGGGATGATTTACCGGAAGTTGGGGAAAGAGAATGTATAATTACAGGGTAGAATCCGGCGTAATGCATTGTGGTCAACAGGACAAACGCATGAGTAAACAAATTGTAAATAAATCCTCTTTTTCTTGTATGATATTATCGTGATAGTTCGCAAAATATCGGAGATTTCTGTAAAATAAAAAACAAAATGCCCTGATCAATCATAACCCATTGATTGATCAGGGCATAAAAATAAGCAGGTAGCGGGAATCGAACCCGTCTCTCCAGCTTGGGAAGCTAGCATTCTACCGATGAACTATACCTGCAAAGTATTTTTATTATACTTCAAAAGAGGCAGAAAAGCAAGAGAGAAGTGAAAAAAGTTTCATGAATCCCGAATTATTCAAAGTGAAAAATTTTGATTAAGATTCATGTTATTACAAGTGATATCTCCTGCAGCAGAAGTAAAAGTTATCCTTAAAAGGGCATACTATCCCTGTATCGCTCAAAAACTGTTTTTTGTAAGGACAGCTGCTGCAGAGTTTGAATATCGTATATCTTGCTGAATGCACTGCTCTCGCAGCTACTTTCAGCAGTTTCAAACGTATGGTGTTAATCTGTTGTTTTCTCATGTTTTTGGCTAATGCCAGACAGCGGAACCAGTTGAACAGGTTATACGCCAATGCGTGAACCCGCAGACGGTTTGCGTTCACAGCCTTAGCGGCATTGATGAGGGAGGAAAAATCAAACCCGCTTTTTCCTTCTTTGATGAAGTTCTCCATTCTGCCCCGGCGGCAGTAAAACTGGATGATCTGGTATGGCTCCATTTCCATGGTGGTGAACATGTGTACCATCTGTCCAGCTGGCTTCTCTACCTTAAAAACAACTCTTCGGGGATGAGACCAGCTGCATGAGGTTATCTGCGTTGGTATGAACTCTCATGAGTGCAGAGTCATTGGTTTTAAAAACTTCTTTACGAGCTTTACAAGACCAATTTTTGCAGCAAACTCCCTGATCAGAAGAAGGCCTGCATCAGAAGACAGATCACCGCCGTTAAAATTTATTTTAATTTGCTTATTGCTTTTAAGAGAAATGGTGTTTACCTTAGACATAAGGAACCTCTTTTCCTAGTTTAATTATGGCTTAGTACACCTTAATTCTACCAAAAAAGGGGTTCTTTTTCTATTCATTTTTCAGCTGAAAACATAGAAGTTTCGTACCTATAGTAATTATGTGGATTTCAGCTGCTTTCATCGCACGGAGGTGAATAATTCAGGATAAAGTTTGTGAAAAATATTCTGGATTGTGACATAGATACGTGTAACCATCTGATGGAAATGGTGAAGAAAGTGCAAGGCAGTCTGTACCCTATTTTCATCTCTATCTCATCCCCAGGAAGAGGAGGTGAGATAGATGCTATCATCTGATAGAAATATGACTTCGCCGATACACTTTCGGTGAACAACCATAACTGCGCAGAAACAATTTGGAAAAATAACTGGTATGATTAAAGCCGCATAAGGATGCAATCTCTGAAATACTTTTGTCTGTTTCGGTAAGCAGGTGACAGCTGACCTGTAGGCGGTAGGCATTCAGAAAATCAATTGGTGACTGATGAATATATGTTTTAAACAGACGGCAGCAGGTGCTTTTGCTGACAGCAGCACTTGCTGCGATTTGGTCTAAGGAAAGATCCTCTGTGTAATTTCCGGCGATGAAAGCCACCATCTGTTTCTGGGCAGTCAGTTTTGGATCTGGCACAGTCTTTGCTGTATCCGGATGCTCTTTCTGGCAGGTGAGTATCAAGACAAACAAAGAGGACAGGATGTTGATGACCTCCAGCTGATAGCCAACAGACCGATTTTCTTTCAACTGATCAACACGGCGCAGACCAGCTGCAATTTTGTTGTAATCTTTGTCTATGTCTGTGTATTTTAGGTACATCAAAGAATCGTTGGATATAAGAGGCTGCACATACTTCTTATAAAGATATGTATTGGCTGTCAGCAGGGCAGGGTGTATGAGAATACAGGTAAAAATACACTCGTGGTCATAATGGGCATATCCATAGTGCATCTGTCTGGCATTGACAAACAGACAGTCTCCTTTGGAAAGAAACACTTTACTGCCGTTGATAAAATAATTCATTTCTCCATCCAGTACATGGATGAATTCCAAATCTTCATGCCAGTGACAATTGGCACGCATTTCCGGATACTGTGAGAGGATACCTTTGCGAATATACAAAGGAATGCCCACTTCATCATAATGTACAATTTCCGATGCATCCGGCATCACATCTACGTTCACCATAAAAAATCCTCCCTTGACAATATTGTGATAAAAATCAGCCATAAATGTTGTTTTATGATACCCGATTTTATACTATCATGATCTTATCCAAAAGAAAAGAGGAAGATTCCCGCACTTTCTGGGTGACAGAATTTTTCTGTTACCTAATAGGAATTTCCTATTGCATAAAAAATCAGGAGGTGAGGATTGTGAAGCAGACACGTTCCGGAGCGGCATTTTACAAAGAATTGATGGCAATTGTACTTCCCATTGGGATGCAGTCTCTGTTGTCTGCACTGGTCAGCGCATCGGATGCATTGATGCTTGGATTTCTGGACCAAAGTTCCCTGTCTGCCATTTCTCTTGCCACACAGGTACAGTTTGTGTTGTCTTTGTTTCAGGCGGCATTTATGATTGGGGCATCTGTATTGGCGGCTCAGTATTGGGGCATTCATGACAAAGAAACGGTGGAACATGTACTGGGATTGTCCCTTCGCACGTCCATACCAGTATCTGCTGTCTTTTTTGCAGCAGCATTGTGGGCTCCGGAATGGTTGATGCGTATATTCACAAATGAACAGGAACTGATTCTGCTTGGTGCGCCTTATCTTCAGATTGTCAGTGTATCGTATCTGCTGATGGGGATTTCCCAGATGTACCTGAATATCATGAAAAACAGTGGAAGGGTCACCAGAAGTGCGGTTTACAGTTCCACAGCGGTGGTGGCGAATATTATCCTGAATGTGATTCTGATATTTGGACTGTTTGGAGCACCAAAACTTGGAATTACAGGAGCGGCAGTTGCGACTGTGATTTCCAGAGTGATAGAACTGGTGTTGTGCCTGTGGGAGAATAGAGACAGAGGGCATGTCAGAATCAGATGGAAATATATCATTCGTACAAACAAAGAGTTGAAAAGACGATACCATCATCATATGATGCCGGTGCTAGGCAATGAGATTGTCTGGGGCGTAGGATTTACCATGTTTTCCGTCATTATGGGGCATCTTGGAAACGATGCGGTGGCCGCCAATTCCATTGCCAACATTGTGAAAAATATTCTGACCAGTTTCTGTGTGGGGCTTGGGGCAGGAAGTGCCATTCTCATTGGAAATCTGTTGGGAGCCGGAGAACTGGACAAGGCAAAACTGTACAGTCGCAGGCTGATCAAAGCGTCTGTTCTGTTTGGCACCGTGGCAGGTTTACTGATTCTTGTCATCAGTCCTGTGATTCTGAAAGTTTCTCATACATTGACAGATCAGGCAAGAACGTATCTTCGCATCATGTTGTACATCAGCACCTACTATGTCATAGGAAAATCGTCGAATGGTGTGTTGATCGAAGGAACGTTTTGTGCGGGAGGAGATACCCGATTTGGATTGATTTGTGATTTCATCAATATGTGGTGTGTGATCATTCCTCTTGCTTCTCTTGGGGCATTTGTATGGAAATGGCCGGTGATGGTGGTCTATTTTGTGCTCAATCTGGATGAGATTGGGAAAATTCCATTTGAGCTGTGGCATTATCGTAAGTATCGATGGTTAAATAACCTGACGGAAAAAGAGCAGCAATAGAAGAAATTCAAAAGAAAAAATTTTTGATGAAAGATTGTGTTCTGTTTTGTTCAAAGAGTTTCCCAATCGCCTAAAGGCAATGAGGGCGTAAGGAATCATAGAGTGTATGAAAATGAAGGGAACAATATAGGAATAACAACTTAAAAACAGAAAAATGAAAGGATACAATATAACGAACAAAGAACGAAGAGATGCTGGGATGCTATACATCACAGATGAAGAAATTCTGGAAGAACAGGCAAGGGCCAGAAGGTTGACTCAGAAATTGAATACAATGGACAGATCGGATTATGAAGGTTTGCAGCAGGTGGTGAAAGAATTATTGGGGAAATCCCATGATGCATGGATCAATCCGCCATTTTACTGTGACTATGGAACTCATATTCAGGTAGGGAAAAATTTCTTTGCCAATTATAACTGTACCATTCTGGATGTGGGTAAGGTCATCATTGGAGACAACTGCCAGATGGCATCAAATGTGGCAATTTATACTGCCGGACATCCCATACATCCGGCAGCCAGAAATACAGCATTTGAGTATGGGATTGATGTAGTGATCGGGGACAATGTGTGGATTGGTGGAAATACAGTCATTTGTCCTGGGGTTCATATCGGCAATCACTGTGTGATTGGTGCTGGAAGTGTGGTCACAAAAGATATTCCTGACTGGTCCATCGCTGCGGGGAATCCATGCAGAGTATTGCGAAAGATTACAGAAGAAGACAGGCAGTATTATTTTCGGAAGCAGAAAGTAGATGATGTGGCATGGGCACAGATGCAGCAGATCTGGAAGGAAAATCAGGATGAGAAAACCTTTCCGGTGGCACCGGAGCAGGATGTTTAATTGAAAATAACATTAGGTGGAATAATGTAGAAATTATACACGTTGAGAGTTTATGTAATGAAATTTTGTCTGACAATGAAACTTGAATTACGAAAAGGGGGAAACGAACATGAATATGCATGAGAGAATCATGGCCGGAAAACTTTTTACGGATATGTGTGAAGGGATGCCGGAGGAACGAAACGAAGCCAAAAGAAAGATGATTGCGTTTAATGGAACTACGCCGGATACCCTTGCAGAGCGCATGAAAATCCAGAAGGAAATGCTGAGTGAAGAGAGCGGAACAGCATGGATTGAGCCACCATTTTATTTTTGTTATGGGAAGCATATTATCTTAGGAGAAGGAACTTATGTGAATTTTAACTGTAATTTCGTGGATGATGGTATGATTATAGTGGGAAAGAATGTAATGTTTGACCCTGCTGTGACCATTGCCACAGTCGGCCATCCCATTCGACCGGATATGCGGGAATATATGTACACTGCACCGGTCATCATTGAGGACAATGTGTGGATTGGAGAAAATGTGACCATCTGCCCCGGTGTGACCATCGGGGAAAACAGTGTGATTGGGGCAGGCAGTGTGGTGGTGAAGGACATCCCTGCAAACTGTATCGCGGTAGGGAATCCTTGTAAGGTACTGCGGCAGATCAGTGCCCATGACTGGGAATATTATTACAAGGACAGAAAGCTCGACGCAGAAGATTTAAAAGAAGAAAAGGCACTTCGGGAAGATTAAGTAGATGTAGGCGCAGATGCAGGACGCAGTGGTTCTGCAATCTGCGCCTGATGGATTTCTTTTAAGTCATCGATTGCCATTTCTACATCCAAAGTGTGAAAACCAAGCCAGCAGTCATTCATTGTGTGGGCATCTGCAATTTGATAGATTTCACGGCTGTTCTCATTGGTATAATAGTGCCAATAACGATAGATGTAACCAGTCCAGTACATCACTTCCAGAGAATAGGTTTCACCGGCTTTTTTCAGCCCGCCCATTTCTTCGTCCAGTTCTTCCAGAATATATTCTTCACCGGCCCATTGTAAGCGGTCGTACGTGTCATCCAGAGCGGCGGCAGTACGGCTGTTCATAAAGGATTGGATAAATGCGGGACAATCATAGCCGTTTTTGAATGCCAGATTTTGAACCATGATAAAGAGTGACCACTTCATCAGTGGAAATGATACGGTTATGAGAAATCGGAGTATCAATAGAATGTTTCATATGGTTCACCTGCCAGGATAGTATATTGGAATGTCTTTATTGTATC
>JAFTGN010000022.1 GCA_017457865.1 Lachnospiraceae bacterium
CATGCCGATATCGATCACTTTCACATCTGCACCATAAGTTCTTGCCAGATTGTTGATATTGCCATCCCCACGACACATAGCTTCTGCCACAATGGCAGTGACACTGCTGTCAGATTGGGTCACCCCCTCTGCCACCACACCATTGTCTGCGCACATGACAATAACCGCCCGCTTGTCCATCCGGACTTCTGCTGTTTCCATGATGCCCGCCATCTGCACCACCATATCTTCTAACAAGCCCAGGCTATGCAATGGTTTGGCAACCTGGTTCCAATGGGTGCGTGCCTGTTTCATCGCTGCCTGATGCAAAGGATTGATTTGATCTTCCAGCATCGTTTTTCTATTCCTTTCCATAATATTATTTATAAGTAATTGCGAAACTATGATACCAAACGCCCTTCATCCAAGTTTTTATTTAAAACTCTCTCTCGTTTCGGTTCCAAATAGTCATTCCTTTACCAGCAATGTGGTAAAGTATCCTGCTCGTTCGCTGATTTCCTCTTTGGTTTTCCACAGTTTCTGCTCTGACAAGCCGCAGTTTTCCACACCGCTGACCTGTTTTTCCTCTGTCTGGGCCAGAATCCTGGGCAAGTTCTTTCCGCTTTTTAAAATCACTTTTGTACCTGGCTGTCTCAACAGCTGCGGTAGTTCTGGTATATTCCCCGGAATAATGGTCAGCGGTTCTCTGCCTTGTACAAGAGGCTGCTTCAGTGCCGCTGCGGATGCACAAAAACTGGTCACTCCCGGACAATATTCTGTTTGAAATCCGTCTGCTTCTACCAACTGCGCCACATATCCAAACGTAGAATAGATGGTAATGTCACCCAGACTCAAAAATGCAATGTCCAACCCAGTGCGGAGATATTGTTCCAACACATCCGCCAATGCTCTGTGACATTTTTTCAGTTCTGACTCCTCTCTTGTCATGGGAAAATCCAAATCCAAAATTTTCTTTTGTTCCAGATCCGCCACATTGGAGGCAATGGAATACGCCAGTCTGTTTTCCCCTCTGGTTCGAGGCACGGCAATGACTTCGCATTCCTGAATCAAACGTATCGCCTTACAGGTCAACAGTTCCGGATCACCGGGTCCTACACTGACTCCATATAAAATGCCTTTATGGGCTTCTTTCGTATGATTGTCCTCCATCTCACATTTCCTCACATTCTTTTTCTTTTACAGGCAATTGCGAAACTCCTTGAACAAACCAGAAAACAGCTTGTACATCAGAAATTTTTTCATTTGAAAAACTCTGTGGAATGCCGGTACTTTATTCACGCTAGCAATGAGTCAGGCTGACAAGCTTGCTTGTCAATTTGACGAATGCCGCGAGTGCCAAATATCCAGTTGCCTGCAACGGCATATTTGGCATTTTGAGCAATAAGCGATAAAAAATATTAGTACCGTTGCTATGAACATCATTCTTACGAATGATTCGAAACGAGAGCGTGTTTTTCAAATAAAAACTTGGATGAAAAGCGTTCGGTATCATAGTTTCTCAATTGCCTATTTTTCTCTTTGCACAAGGTCGAGCTTTTGGGAAATAGTATTTTCCTGTTACATAAAAAAAGACCTGCACAAGGCAGACCATTCTCCAAATCTTTTTTGGGTACACAAATAAAAGCGATTTGCGCATCCTGTTTTAAGAGTTCCTATCTGCCGTAGGAATACAAGTATCCATCTGTTATGCCACAAACGCATACTGCTTTCCGTCTTAAAGATACCAGCAGTTCTCCTGACTTCAGTTCCTCACAGGCAGAACCTTCCCAGATGACTCCAGTGGTATTTTCTGCTGCTCCCTGTTACAGTGGCGGGACCGTACCGGACTTGCACCGGTTTCTCTATGAATGCTTGCGCAACTGGTATCCGTTTTCATGCCTATTATAGCGGAACTCTCCTATAAATTCAACTGATTCTCATGGAAAGAATTACATCCCTTTGCGCCATCATATCTACTCAAAAACGTGCGATCATGTTATAGTAACAGCAAGAATTGCAGGAGGTAAGAAGGATGGCTCGATATTTCAATATCACAGGATCGTGTGACCCGGAAAAACATTACATGGTCAATCTTGACAGTCGTATTGATGCGATCAAACAATATATTGATTCCGGAAACTACTTTGCCATCAATAAAGGGCGGCAATATGGCAAAACCACAACCATCCACGCACTTGAGCTGGCACTACAGTCCGATTATACTGTAGTGGGTCTTGACTTTGAGATTCAGATGAGCTCCGCTTTATTTTATGATAAGGAAAGTTTTTCCAATGCATTTGCAGCCGCCTTTACAGAGTGTCTTGCACTCAACCATGACCAGAAACTGTTTGAGTTAGCCCAAACAGAGCCGGCACAGGTATCCAACTTAGTCAGTTTATTCAGGAAGTTAAGCACTCTATGTAGATGCTCTGCCAAACCGATTGTTCTGATCATAGACGAGGTTGACAGCGCATCAAACAACCAGGTTTTTCTCGACTTTCTTGCACAGTTAAGAGGATATTACCTTACAAGGAACAAACGGCCTACTTTTCAGTCTGTGATCCTTGCCGGTGTCCATGACATACGCAATCTACGACAAAAAATCAGACCTGATGCGGAACACAGGCACAATAGTCCATGGAATATTGCTTCTGATTTTGATGTAGAGATGAGTTTTTCACCGGACGATATTGCAGGCATGCTGAGAGAGTATGAAAACGACCATCATACAGGCATGGATCTATCTGATATTGCTCAGGGGATTTATGACTATACTTCAGATTATCCGGTGCTTGTTTCCTGGCTTTGCAAACTGATGGATGAATCGAAACACAATTGGAATCGGGAGGGAATTGCAGTTGCCCATAAAGACCTGATTATGAAAGACAGTCCGCTGTTTGAATCATTGATCAAGAAACTTGAGGATGACAACGAACTGCGGCATATGATCCATGAAATCCTTTTTCACGGCAAATCATTTATGTTCAATAAACGAAATGCCATTATTTCAAGCGCGGCCATGTATGGATTTGTAAAAAATCAAAACGGCACGACTGCAATCGCAAACAGGATTTTCGAGACAGTCATTTATGAATGGTTTATTTCCTGTGAAGCTACTTCAAGTGAACTGTCAACCGAAGGATTTGCCGATAAAAATCAATTCATTGTCAAGCGAATCCATTCATAGTTACTCATGACTCATAAAGGGGGAAACATTCCTTCCACCTGGAATGTTCCCCTTCTTTGCAACATATCACCTTGTGTTATCCATCATATATGATACCCATCCTATAACATTAGCTATAGAAATCCTGTGTGAAGAATACACGATAGGAGTTGCCTGCACGGTAGCCACCGCCTACGCCTAAGTAGGTGAAACTGGTGCCCAGCATATTGCTGCGGTGTCCGGCAGAATTGACCCAGCCGTCATAGGCATCAAATGCAGTGAAGTATCCACAATCGATATTCTCTCCTGCACTGCGATAGTTCACACCCTGTGCTGCCATACGTGCCCACGGTGTTCTGCCGTCTAAGCTGTTATGGGCAAAATAGTTCTGATCTGCCATATCCTGGCTGTGCAGCTGTGCTGCCCTGGCTGCCTGGTCACTCCAGTTCAACGCATTCAGACCATGGTACACACGGAATCCGTTGGTCATATGGAAATTCATCTTACTCTCATCTGCCAACATGGTGCTGGTATAGGTCTTACTGCGCAAGTTCACAGTACCGTACTGCTTATCTCTGATGAAAACTCCGTGCACAATATTGTTGTCATTTTTATCTGTAGCAATGGTAACCAGACAATCGGACTGATCGTAGCTGCCTTTCTGGCTTCCACTCTTCATCCCCTGATACGTAAATCCTGAACCGGTAGAAGTCAGTGCTACTACTTTACCATCTGCAATCCCTGCCGCAAAGAAATCAGTATAGGTACCCGTACCGTATACATACCATGTAAAACCATATGCAGAGGTCAGCTGCTCTGCCGGTGTACCCAGTTCACTTGCAGACTGGCCGATATAGTATGTGGTTCCGGCAACGGTCAGCTTCAGATCATCCTTGATACTGCCTGTATTGACAGATGTGGTTGGTTCTTTCACCGGTTCTGTTAGATTTACCGGTACCGTTGGCTCAATGACCGGCTCGGTTGGATTCACCGGTGCGGTAGGCTCGGTGACCGGCTCGGTTGGACTGACTGGTGTGGTCGGTTCTTTCACCGGTTCTGTTGGACTGACCGGTGTGGTTGGTTCTGTTACGGACTCAGTTGGTTCTACAGGAATAATGGGTTCTGTAGGATTCACTGTTGTTTCCGGTTCCACAGGCTTTGTCTGCTCCTCTGTAGGCTGCTGACAAGAGGTGGTTCCTTTAGAACCAATACCACAATTCGTCGTTCCAACAGTGCCCTTGTTGCAATTCGAATACTTCCCTTTCATAGTGGCCAAAATGGTATTTTTCACATTTTCCGGTATTTTGACCTGACAGTTGGATGCCCCTGCCAGACAACTGGGCTTGATAATGGGGCAATTGGACGTACAGACGTTATTTACTGCCGCAGAGATCGGATTGATCAGTACTGTGGTCGGACAATTGGATGTCCCCGCCAGACAGCTTTGCCCATCAGTTGGACAATTTTGTGTGCCATCTGAGCAATTGGATGCCTCATTTTGATCCGAATCCTCCGGACAAGCACTATGTACACTTACTGTAAAACCACTCTCACCAATTCCTTTTGGTGATGCCGCAGATGCCGTCATCGGCATCATAGCAGCTGTACCCAGCATAGACAATACAAGAAATAAAATCCCTCTTCTCTTCATATGTGTGCTCCTTTCTCCTTAATAAATGGCACAAGTAATTGTTTCACCCTATTGATGCTTTGATATGATGCTTACCTCCCTTGACACCATATCCAAAATATTTGCAGGAGTTCCGCAATTACCTACCGCTGATAAAAATAATAGGACTACCACAATTCAGCAACAAAATACATTTTCCTATTCCAATCAAATAATTTGTTTCTGAATTGTTACACACATTTTAACATAGTATTATATTATGGTCAAAGCACAAATATTGGATATGCAGGAAACAAACACCATCAAAAAATCCATTCCAAATCGACTTCGTCGTTTGTGTTTTTGCCTGCACAACTCAGGATTTTGCTTCGCAAAACCTTCGCGAAATATTGCCCTGAATAGTTACGAAATTTCCTAGAAAACCAAAAAGGCTTATGAAAGCGAACTCTCATAAGCCTTTTTGGTTTTCTTATCAGTCTAAAGGTAACACAAAAAATGAAAAAGAAAATTTATAACTATTTTATCAGTCTTTCTTCTCTGTCTTTTCTTCTAACTTCTTTAATACATGTGCTGCAAACTCTCTGCCGCCGATACCAAATGCAACTGCAAATGCAACTGCCAGCGCAGCCAGAATCAGGATAAATGCAGAATTCACAATCTCAGAAGCAATGCCCAACTGGCTGAGGATCATGAATACACCTAACACAAGGATGGCAACTTTTGCAATGACAGAATAAGACTTGAAGCCATTCTTGTTCAATGCCTTTTCTACAATAGTACTAATGATCACACTGGCTGCCAGAATCAACACCGCACTTAAAATAGACGGCAAATAACCGATGATCACGGCGCCTACTTCTGTGAGAACGGCCAGATGTAGTACATTCAATCCCTCTACCACAAAGAAGATAACAATCACTGCATATACAGCAATACCTGCAATCTTGGACAGTACCAGACTGTCACTGTCTAACAATCCCTGTAACTTGGCATCCAGGCCAGAGGTGGCAATGAGCTTTGTTACGATCTGACCTGCCAGTTTACCGATCATGCAGCCAATCACAATGATGATCAATCCTACAACCAGATTTGGAATGAATCCAATGATAGTATTCAGCATAGAAACGGCCGGTACAGAAATCACACTAATATTCAGTACATCCAATGCCATGATGACAGTCGGAATCAAAATCAGTACATACACAATGTAAGCCAGTGTACTGGACAACTTATCCGAACTGGTCACTTCGATGCCAGCCTTTTCCTGCAGCTTATCTACATTCAGTTTACTAAACACTGGTACCAGCAACTGACGTACAATTCTGGCAATCAAAGTCCCCACTACCAATACAATGGCAGCTGCCAGAATATTCGGTACATAGCCCCAGATGATACTTAAAATGTTTGTAATCGGGTTTGCAATACTGGACAAGCCCAGTACGGAAAAAATGCCCGGTACAAATAACAAAAATACCAGTAAGTAAACCAGCTTGCCAATAAAGGTCTTGGCACTGCCCGGTTTTCCCTCTGTGT
Source organism: Lachnospiraceae bacterium (assembly GCA_017457865.1). Taxonomy (GTDB): domain Bacteria; phylum Bacillota; class Clostridia; order Lachnospirales; family Lachnospiraceae; genus UBA2942. The sequence continues at coordinate 6,309 of JAFTGN010000022.1, forward strand.
CCAGTTTTGCCACATACTCGCCAACTTTTGTCTTGTCAATGAGCTTTAACACCAGTGATTTGACAATTTCTGCCACTACAAATGCCAGAATCAGAATGACAATGGCTGTTACAATTGCACCAATTCCTGTTGCCAGGAAATTCTGAAGATAGTTTACCATAATAAAACCTCCTTTATATTTGTTTAGAACAACAAGTTAGTCCTATTATACCATATTTTTCACAAATTTCCACCATTTGTTTTTCTATTTTTCCACTTTTTTCTTCTGTGTAAATTTCTTTTCTGATAAGTATGGTTCCTTTTTTGCAATCGTATTCATTTTTTAATCGATTTCGCAAAATTCGTCATTTTGACAAAATTTTCTGCCCGTTCATCAATACAGCGAACCACACCACTTTCCGGCTCTATATCAATCATCCGCTGTTCATACAGCACTTTATGAGTGGCACATAAGCAGAATGCCCTGCCGGTATGTTTCTTTCGGATACTGCTTTCCTGCCATACCGGATATAAAAGTTCTGCTACATCGCAACCGCATATCAGACACCGATAATTTCCTGCCAGCAATACTGTTCTTCGCTCATCCAATTCCCTGCGTTTCCGGGACATGGACCATTCCCTTCTTTCCCGTTCGCTTTTCCATCCGGCACTTTCCTCTTCAATGGCACATTTGATGTTGTTTGGATACTCTCTGTCGTACTTATTAAACCGCATCCAATAATCCATATGTCCAAAAAACAGCTGAAAATGTTCACTGCCAACGATGCAGATTTTTTCCCATACATTATCATGGGCAGTTCGATAGGTCTTATACATGTTCTGGAACGTATCACTGTTCAATTCCTCCACCGGACAGCCGCTGGCATTCAGATACAACGTGGCATCATGCCGTCTGTGATTTTCCAGATTCCAGATGAAGAATACCTGCTCTTTTGCATAATATTTGATGGCATACTGCCCGTTCTGCACATCCTCCGACTTCCGGTCGGTCAGATCAAAAGATACTTTTGCTGTCATTTTGTCATGACTCTTTCCCAGACAAAACTGCTCTGCCTCTACGCCCAGTGCACGAATCCGTGCTGCCACTGTTTGGTATGTCAGTTCCATATCATTCTCCTACTCTTTTGCACTTTTCATTTTCACTATATTCAGTATATTACAGTTTCCCCTGTTTTCCAACAAATTGTTCCCATTATCCATGCTGTTTGATGGCCACTGCAATAACTGCAAAGGTAATTCCCTCTGCCACTGTAAAGGCCAGCCAGATCCCGGTCATGCCAAACAGCCATGACATGACAAAAGCGCTTGCCACGATTGCCACAAATCCTCTTAAAACAGAAGCCGCAAATGCCCAGCCTGCCACTTCCGTGGCACTGAGATACCCGGTTCCCACTATATTTAACCCTGCAAACAGGTAGCCGATGAAATACAAACGCATCCCTGCCACACCGTAAACAGTCATCTGAGCATCCCCGGCACTGTTGAACAGTCCCACCGCCGGTTCTGCCAGGCACACCGCCAGCCCCAGCACACACGCTGCCACCACAAAACCAGTGCCCATTGCCAGATTCCGCAGCTGCCGCACCACTGCCCGATCATTTTTGCCATAAAATTCACTGAACAACGGCTGGGTGCCCTGCGAAATACCGGAAAAGATCGCCGTGGACACAATGGCAATGTTGGCTACGACTCCATATGCCGCCACTCCCACGTTGCCTGCCAGACGTAAAATCAGAAAATTAAACACCACAGTAGTCACACCGGAAGAAATCTCGCCTACAAATGCAGACACCCCCAGCTGACAGGCCAACAGCACCCGCCTTCCTGACAGCATATTCCAGTAAATCCGAAATCCATGCTCAGGAGACAACAGATGGATGCAGCAGATCAGAATCCCCACGATAGGAGAAATGGCGGTTGCCAGTGCGGCACCTGCCATCCCCATTCCCAGAGGGAACATAAGTACATAATCCATCACAATGTTAAACAGACTGCTGCTTAATGTGGCAGCCATGGCCAGGGAAGGATTGCCATCGTTTCGCACAAAGGCATTGCAGATGTAATTCCACATAAATGCCGGTGCAAACAACAGAAAAATCCGTGTATAAGAAGTGCCCACTGCCACGATTTCCCCATTGCCACCCAGAAACGCCACCACTTGATCCGGCACCCATAGTCCAATCAGAATGAAGGGAATCCCCACAACCAATGCGGTCACCAATGCATTGCCCAAATAGGAATCCGCCTCCTGCTCTCCTCTTGCCCGGTGTATGGCAAATCTTGTGGCAGAACCTACCCCCAGCATGGCACCAATGGCAAAAATCAGACTGTATATGGGCAGCACCAGATTCAGTGCAGTAATCCCCCTCGTTCCCTCTGCCCGTGAAATAAAAAAAGTATCCGCCAGTACATAAGCAGAAATGCCCAGCATCCCTAAAATATTTTGCGCCGTATACCGGACAAATAATCCCCTGACAGAGGACTGTGATTTCTTTTGTAACGATTGCTTCATTTTGTACTTCTGTTCCCTTTCCTTATTTATCTCGGATATCCTTGTTCTCTGCCGTCTCATTTCTGGTGTTCTTTCAGATATCTCTACCCCTATTATAACATCATATTTCCAGGTGGCAATATTTCACTGTTTGTAACTGTTCCATATCTTCACAGCTGCTACCATTTTTCAAAAGTATATTTTGGTAAACCGGACATTTTTGCACATGCTTTTTACGTGTACTTTTTCGTCATTTTTTATTATTTTCCATATAATAACTTGACTTTTTTGTGCATTGTGATAAGCTAGTATTACAAATTGGAGATTTTACAGATTTTTTGTTGACTATAAAAGTCGTAAAATTCAATTTTATTACACTTTTTCTAAATGGAGGTTGTTATGTTTGATTTAACAGGACGTGTGGTTGTTGTTTCAGGTGCTTCTTCCGGTCTGGGTGCCCAGATGACCAAAGGCTTTGCCGGACAGGGTGCGGATCTGGTGATCATGGCAAGAAGAATGGAGAAGTTAGAGGCACTTGCAGAGGAAGTGCGTGCCATGGGTGTGAAGTGTCTGCCCATCCAGTGTGACGTGACCAAGCCGGAAATGGTCAATGCGGCTGCCGCACAGGCAGAAGCTGCCTTTGGCAAGGTAGATGTACTGGTGAACTGTGCAGGTTCTGCCAAAAATGCAGGTGTACTGGATATGACCGATGAAGAGTGGGATTTCACCATTGATACGGATATGAACAGCGTATTTTATGTGACCCGTGCATTTGGCAATATTATGAAGAAAAACCAATATGGGCGTATCATCAACATTGCTTCCATGTATGGTCTGGTAGGCAATACTGCTCTGGACACAGTGGCATACCATACTTCCAAAGGCGGCGTGGTCAACTTTACAAGAGCCGTGGCTGCTGAGCTTGCCAAGTACAACATCACCTGTAACGCCATCTGTCCGGGCTATTTCGAAACAGAACTGACGGCAGATACCTTGAAAACAGATGCCTTTACCGCTTATATGAAGGCCACTGTACCGTTAGGTCGATATGGTGTCAGCGGTGAATTAAATGCAGGCGCCATCTTCCTTGCCAGTGATGAGGCATCTTATGTGACCGGTGTGATCCTGCCGATTGATGGAGGGTATACCTGCGTATAACCATTGTTTCTGTAACAGTCCACTACGCAAGATATTCCTTTCAAAACACTTGCATTTCATTTACAAAGGAGGCTGTTTATGATTTTACATGATGTGATTTATGAACCGGAACCAATTACTGATATCGTCAGTTCAGGTTCCTTTCCCTGGGTACTGCTGATCGTTCTTCTCGTGATCTTAGCCGGAGCCGTCTGGCTGCTCATCCGGCTGGTGAAACGCAAATAATCCTTTGATGGACGAGAAGATGGAGTCATGATCATGAAACGAACTAATTTAACAATTTATAGTGCTGCCCACTTCTGGGTAGACTTTTCCTGTGCGTTGCTGATGTTCCGGTGCATTTCTTCTGCTTCTGACTTTGCCCTGTGTCTGCTGCTTTACAACTTCTTTGCATTTGCCATGCAGATGCCTCTGGGCATTCTGGCAGACCGATTCAACCACAACGCACTGACAGCCGCTTTGGGGTGTATCCTCACAGCGGCTGCCTATCCTTTATACGGATTGTGTGGGGTTCCTGCCCTGACTGCCTGTATGGCCGGTCTGGGGAATGCCCTGTTTCACTTAGGTGGCGGCATTGATACGCTGAATCATTCCCAGAAGAAAGGGGCAGCCCTTGGGATCTTCGTATCCCCCGGTGCTTTTGGACTGTTTCTGGGCACAAAACTGGGCAAATCTACGCTCCCCCTGCTCTGGTTCGGACCGGTGGGACTGTTTGTGTTTGCCATTCTGCTTCTCTGGTTTTGCACTACAGGCAAACGGGAATTTACAGCTGTTTCTTCTCCTTTCAGAAGAGTTCTGCTTCGTCTGAAACGTTCGGGCGCAAATACAGCATTTCACTTAAAGCCGACCAGTTCTCCCCTATGGCTGATTCCGCTGTTTCTGGTGGTGGTACTGCGCTCCTATATGGGGATGAACCAGTCCTTTTCCTGGAAACAGGGTGTCTGGTCGTGGGTGCTCCTGCTGGCACTGGTCTTTGGCAAAGCTGCCGGTGGATGCCTCATGGACCGGATCCGTCCGGTGCCTGCGGCCATCGGTTCCCTGGGACTGGCGGCACTGCTGTACTTTGGTGCCGGGATTCCGGTCTGCGGCACACTGGCAGTCTTTCTATTTAATATGACTATGCCCATCACTTTATGGGCTGCTGCCAGACTACTGCCGGGGGCAAAAGGTTTTGCCTTTGGACTACTGACCTTTGGTTTGTTCCTGGGATATATCCCCAGCGCCGCCGGACTACCGTCCCTGTTACACGACAGTCTGTCCTATGTACTTCTGTCACTGGTTTCCATGGCACTGCTGGTACCGCCCCTGTACGCATTACAGTCAGATGGGAGAAGGAGACAGCAAACCGGTTTCTAACCATACTTTGGTAACCGCAAATTGTCGTCTCCGCTCCCTGTGTATCTCTTTCAGAATCGAGGTTTTTATGTTTTTTTCTATCCTGTGTTCCATGATTGTTTCTCTGCTTCTGACGCTATTGTTAGAAGAACTGTTTGCCCTGCTTTGGGGCATTCGTGGTGCACAGGATCTGTTTCTGGTGGCTCTGGTCAATGTACTGACCAATCCGGTGGTGGTATTCTGTTATCACGTGACCCGTTTCTATGCCCCGGACAAATTGACAGCGGCAGTTGCCTTACTGGAACTTGCCGCTGTCTGTACCGAATGGATACTTTACCGGTTCTATGCCAGACAAGTCACACACCCGTTTCTCTTTTCTTTTCTTGCCAATCTGTTTTCCTTTTGTATGGGAGTGTGGATTCACGCATGAGACAACGTAGGAAATCGCAGATGCGCCTCACTAAAGTCCTGCAATCCGCTTCCCTGCACAAACAGCGTGCAGTCCTCCTCTTTCCACAGTACCCTCTCATAGCCTGCAGGATCTGCCGGCGTAAATGCCAGCACCACATGTTTCACCTGTGCCCCGAATGCCTCTATGATCCCATCCAGATCCGGCTGTCCTTTGGCAATGACCTGATGCAGTGTCAATGTACCATCCTCCAGATCCGCCACCACATAGGCTCCCGTCTGGGACTCATAGTATACTATGTCCTTCATAAACTGAGTCACATAAAAGAAGATCAGATCACAATCATCCACCATCTCAAATGCCCCCACCGGTTCGCTTTCTGCCAATGCCTGTTCTAACACTGCCCAGTCTTTTGGCTCGTGCATAGGCGTGTGGATGATAGTTGCCGGTTCCGTCACCACCACATCCTTTTCATACTGGTACTCCTCTGCCGGCACAAACCCAAACTTGGGATAAAAGTCTAACACACGATCATTTGCAAACAGATACCACCCGTCTGCGGGATAGATGGCACTTTCCCTGCCGACACCATAATCCTGTTCAATCTCCTCCATGATCCGGCGGATCAGCCCTTTGTTCCGGTGTGCCTCTGCTGTCATCACCGTTCCCAGCTGAATCAGATGCTTTCTCTGTCCATTCCATATAAAATCCGTCCGGTTCACCGATACATTGGCCACCACTTCTCCATCCAGCACCATCGAGTACGGAATATATTTATCCCTCCAATACCCTGTCTCATACCAGTATTCAAAATTCAGCCCAAAGGTCTGCTCCGCCAGCCGGTTGAAGCTGTGCCGCAGCGCTGTATTGTCTTTATAATCCTTGATCAATTCATACATAGTTCCACTCTCCTCCTTCTATCGTCGCAGCAGGTATCTGCGCAACATCTATCCTTTCACAAGATTCTATCCGGTAATTGTCCTTCTCCCATGCCTCTGTCAGATCCGGTATCCATCCACAGGATTTCCGAGATACAGGCAGCATGCCGAGACTTTTATCAAGTCCAGTATAGTCTGTCAATCACCAGAATGCCACCTCATCTTTATTTCCAAAAAAAGATGAGCCGGTTCCTCTGCCTGCCACATCTGTGGCCTGCTTTCCCCCACTCATCTTTCTTTTGATTTCTATTCTATTTTCGCTCCCGAATGATCCGCTGGATACTTTTTTCTGACAGGCAAAACTGTGCTGCCAGCTCTGTCACCGTACTTCCTGCACGATATGCCTGATAGATGGCATCATTTCTATGCTTCAGCTCCTGCTTCACCTGTGTGGAACTGCCCCATTCCTGCCTGTTTTCCGGCTTTCTGGGGATGTAAATGCTCTCTCCATCTACATATTGCTGGATCAACTGAATGATTTCCTCCGGCAGAATCTCTTCTGCTTTTCTATAGCCCATGCACTCCTCCTGAATTTTATATTTTTCCTCAGGAAGCAATGGCTATATACAATTCTTCTTTTTGCAATAGCCACTGCTATGCAAACATAACGTATCTGGTCATATGGGCTCCTTTCTGTGCTGCCTCTATCCTACTGTTCCTCATTATACTGTATCTGGTTCTGTCTTGCAAACAGTTTCTGTTTCTTTTCCCCTATTCTCCTCTATCCACTGCACCGCAAAATCTACCAGTTCCCTCTGTCTCATAAAGGTCAATGTCCCATTGCCCAGTATCACCTTTGCCACTTGATGTGTCTGCTCAAATGCCGCCCCGATCTGGATGAAATCTTCTCCATCTACATACAGTGTCTCATAGGTTTTCCACACCCGCTTTCCGTTTATCTTCATGGCACTGCTTTCCTGTACCAGATGTTTCCCCGGATACTTTGCTCTAACATCTGCCAGATGGATCGATGTATTCTTGTCATAGCCTACCCCGATCAGCAATACATATCCATCCAATTGATACAATTTACCAATCGGGGAACCTTCCCCGAAAATATTGGACAGATCATGATGTTCTGTTAAATAAGCTGCCTTTGCCCCATATGCCGCTACCGAACGTGCCGGATGATTGCTTCGCAGTGCCCCCGGCCACCTGCGAAACATTTCTGCCACTGCGCCCATGGTATTGGTGGGGGTAATGTCCTTGTCATAAGCAGGCCAGTTTTCCCGAATGGTCTGCCACCACTCCTGTGGTTCTTCCCAGTGTACCCCTGCAGACGGATCCAGATTTTTCCATGACTGTGTCGGCATCATAATGGTGCCCTCTTCTCCCACACATTCCAATAATGCTTCAATCACCGGCTGTGCCCCTCCGCATACATAACCCAGACTGCTGAGGGATGTGTGTACCATGATCGTCTGCCCCTGCTGTACTCCTGCTTCTTTCAATGCCTTTACAATGTCCTGTTTCAAAACCAATTTTCGTTCCATTGTTCCAATCCTCCATCCTCATTCCACATCATCGTGTTTACAATCTCACTCTTTTTCCTCCGTCCCATCCAGACGTTTCATCCAGCTCTTTCGCCGAAACAGCATCATGGAAATACCGTATCGCACACATTCTTCTAATGACAATAAAAAGTATACCCAGAAAATGGGCAGCTTCCATACAAATGCCGCAATCCAGCCAAGAGGCACGCCAACCAACCATGTGCCAATGAAATCAATCCACATGATATATCCGGTCTTTCCCCCACTGCGGAGAATGCCGCCTCCTAAGATCATATTCTGAACCTTCACCGGCATGATCACCGCAAATGCTGCCAGAATCCAAAATGCAGTGTCTCTGATTTGCCCGCTGACCGGGTACCATCCTGTATAAAATTTTCCAAACACCAGTAAAAGCACTGAAAACAGGACTGCCCCGCACATCCCATATCTCATCAGCTTTTTGGATGCCTGGTATGCCTGTGTTTCCTCATCCTTCCCCAGCCACTTGCCGATCAGGATACCGGCAGCCTGCCCCAGACCGCTTAAGGCTCCCATGACCAGCGTCTGAATGGGAATGGTCAATGTCATGGCGGCACAGGCATCTGTGCCCATATTTCCATAAATTGCCGTATACACATTTTCCCCCAGGCTCCAGAACAATTCGCATAAAAAGATGGGACAGAGAATCCCCAGATACTGTTTCCGGTTCCGGGCAGTCAGATGCAGGGAAAAAATCAGTCTGCAGCTTTGTCTTCTGCTATATCCCCAAAAACACACCAGCATCAGCACACACAAAACCATCTGTGCCATCACGGTGGCCAATGCCGCACCTGTCACACCCAACACCGGCAATCCCCCTTTTCCAAAAATCAACAGATAATTCAGCAATGTATTGCACAACACCGCCCCAATGCTGGCATACATGGGAAAGACCGCCGCATTTCTGCATCGAAGCAGAGTGGACAGCAGTACACTGACCGCCATAGGCACATAGGAGACTGCCACAATCCGCAGATACCCTGCGGCAATGTGCCGCACCACCTGATCTTTTGTATACAATCCCATGATTTGCTCCGGCATGCATAGGCTCATTGCCCCAAACCACACTGCCACTGCTGCGGCTGCCATCAGATTCAGAAAAAAGCTCCGACCCACTTCCGGTTCGTCTTTCTGCCCTATGTACTGTGCCATCATAATCCCTGCCGCTGCCGCCACCGCATTCAGCACCACTGCATAAATAGACGCAAATTTTCCTGCCAGGCCAATGGCAGCGATACTGTCACTGCCCAGCTTTCCAATCATCAACTGGTCTACAACACCAAAAGAGGACTGTAACATTGCCTGCAACGATATGGGAAATGCCAATCCCCAGACCTGCCTGCGAAAAGAAACCGGGGTTTTTGTCTCATTCCTTTCTATTCTATTTCTCCCCTGCATGTTCTGTCATTCCATCCTTTCCCATTGTTCCTACTCCTTTTCTCCCCGCTGCTTACAGGATTTCACACTCTCCCGTACTACCAGCGAAACCGGCAGCACCACTTTGGTTTGGGCACAGGTGCCATCTTTCAACTTTTGCAGCATTTCAATTGCCGTTTTGGCTCTCAGAAAATCATCCTGCCGGATGGTGGTCAATGGCGGTATGCTCTCTGCACTGGTTCTGTTGTCATCAAAGCCCATCACCGACACATCTTCCGGCACCCGGACTCCCTGACTCTGCAAAAACTGCATCAATTCTATGGCATACACATCCGAAACCGCAAACACTGCTGTGTACTGCCCCCATCTGGCGAACTGCTCCCCATACAAACAAAGCCGCTGTTCCTTCTCCATAGGTACGATCATCCGCTCAGTCCGGTCTGCCCCAAAAGCAGACGCACAGCCATCCATCCGCTCCTTGTCCATACAGATCACATTGTCTGAAATGCACAGCACCTTTTCATGTCCCATTTCCCGTAAATACGCACCTGCCTGGTATCCTCCGTCATAATGGTCGATGGTCACATTGCAGATTTTCTCTGTTTCCGGAAAATATCCATCGTACACCACAAAAGGGATGTGCATCTGCTCTCTTAACTTTTGATAATCCTGCTCACAAAAGCCAATGAGCACCAGCCCTTCCATGTTCCACATAGAAGCAATACGGATGATGGCATTCCAGTCAGTGGTCAGCTTCACCATCATAAAACAGCCTGCCTGATCGATTTCTTTTGACAGGGCATTTAAGGATGCGGCAATGAATCCATCTTCCAATGTACGGCCCTCATACTTTTTATGGTCATGAATCACCACACCGATCAGTTTGGAACTGTTTTGCGCCAGCAAAATCCCAGCCATATTTGGAATATAATTTTTCTCCTCCAACAGTTGCTGGACACGCTTCACCGTCTCGTCCGAAATCTTTCTGGTTTTTCCATGAATCACATTGGACACAGTAGCCGTGCTGACCCCCAGTTCCTCTGCAATGTCCACAATCCGCACTCTCTCTTCTCCCATGCTTCCTTTCCCCTTTCACAGTTTTGCGGTCCTGTTGTCTTCATCTTAATGAAAAACACACAGAACCGCAAGAGATTAAACGCATAACCCATACCAAAAATCACAGGCTGTTTTTGTATCATTTGCCCTGTTATCGTGCTGTGGAACCTGCATAATCAATGCCCGGCAGTTGATACGATTCCTTCCAGTCATACTGGCTGATCTTGCCCAACTCACAGGTATGGTCATAATCGGGGAAATGAAGAAAATACCCATATCCAATGTCAATGCCTACATGCCCTGCTTTCCAAAGCATAGACCCTGCCACTCCCTTTTCCGGTGTGGTGCGATTTAAGCCTTTGCCCCGAAGATCAGAGGAAGTCAGATAAATGTTCATCCCTGTCACTGCCGTCACAAATCCCCCGCAGTCAAACACATACTTTCCCGATGCCCCGTCCCGCAGCCAGTGGGCAAAGCTAATATTATTGTGATAAGACTTATAATACTCATAGTTATACTGGTACTCGTCCGCTTTTTGCCCATCCCCTGACAGACAGTAAGTAAACCTGTCCCGATGATAAAAGATTGCCATTGCATTCTTCACCACGTCATCCCAGGTGTTCGGAGTGGTAGTCCAGCGGTCACTGGTTTGAAAAATCTCTCTGAAATCTCCCATACCATCCCTTCCTTTTCACATGCTTCTTAATAGACAATTGCGAAACTGTGATACCGAACGCCTTTCATCAAAATTTTTATTTGAAAAACACGTTCTCACTTCGGTTCCAAGCAACGGTACTACTATTTTTTATCGCTTAACGCTCAAAAAATAAAGTACCGGCTTTTCACAAAGTTTTTCAAATGAAAAAATTTTTGATGCATAGGCTGTTTTGGATCTGTTCAAAGTGTTTCGCAATTGCCTGTTCTCCTTAATCTAACATATGCAAAACGGTTCCGGCTTGTCAGCCGGAACCGTAAGTATATATCATCCCCATCACATCAGCTTCAAAAACCTGCGATAAGTCAGATCTATCCCAAATGCACCAAGAGGTGCCGTAAGCAGGATCGCAATGACCGACACTGTCAACACAATCTGTCCGCCAGAAAGCCCCATCGCCAGCGGAAGCCCTCCGATTGCCGCCTGCACAGTCGCCTTTGGTGTGTAAGCGATCATACAGAACAATCTTTCCCGAATATCCAACTTCGTTCCCAGCATACAGATGAACACACCAGCCATCCGAAAAAGAATCACCCCAAAAAGCAGGATGATCACACGAAGTCCTGCGGATACCGCACTGTCTATCGCCACAGATGCGCCTACCAGTACGAAGCGGTGCAAGAATCACCATTCCAAGTATCTCAAAACATGCCGGGACAAAACACATCAGTACCGCCGGTCGTCCCACTTTTTTAAGATCGGAAAGTTCCAGTTTCAGACCAGCTCGAAGCAAAATCACGATGAGTGCGATACGCCTAATTTCTGATGAAACATGAAGCACAGATGCGTCGATCAGATTGAGCGCATACGGGCCTATGATGATACCGGCTATGGTCATCCCAAAGAGACTAGGAAAACGAAGCTTCTTACAGACCCATCCCAAAAGAAGGCCGGAAAACATAATAACAGACAAACTAATTAGCATAACATATATCTCCTTTATCATGCAAAAAAAGCTGATAATTTCTGCATCAAAATAATGAATGCAGAAGTCATCAGCCTGATCAGCGGTTTTAGCAGGTATGCTGCTATGGGAGACCTCATTCCCACCCGGTTCATTATATCACCGATTTCTGTCTCTGTATACAATTTTCGTAACTGTTCAGTACCCTCACAGTTACGGGCAAAATCCATTCCAAATCGACTCTGTCTATGGGATTTTTGCCTGCAAAACTCAGGATTTTGCTTCGCAAAACCTTCGCAGAATAGTGGCTCCTGAATAGTTACCAATTTTCTCAAAATTCATCAAAATCTGATTGTTCCGTGTTTGTAGAACATGTATTGCAGAATTCATTTCCCCCTAGTGATGGCCAATTCCACATCATGTTTTGTCAACGCCCTAAGACGGGCAACTCTCATTTCCACGCTATCCCCTCAAAACTCCTTATTTTTCACAATGTCATTAACTTAAGAATCACTCGTTGTAGTGAGAAATAACAATCATTAATATTTGTATTATTCATGCATTTATGTTATACTCTGTAGTGAGAAAAGAGGTTGGGATAATGCATGTTTATCAAAATACTCAAAAAAA
>JAFTGN010000023.1 GCA_017457865.1 Lachnospiraceae bacterium
CGTATCACGCATCAAAGAGGTCATCACAACCTGTTTTGCCTTTTCGTTGATAGATACGAGAATCATACTGTCTGAATTGCCATACCAACTGGCATCTCTTCTGTCCACACCAATGAGCAGAATATTGGTCACATCACTGCTGGAATAGATATCAGTTTGTTCCAGATTCTTCAATTCCTGATTTGCCGAATCAATTTCATCCTGATCTGCCACCTTTACATCTGCAAACATCTCATCATTGCTGTTATTTTCTTCTTCAATGGTCTGAAGCACGATCTCATTATCCTTCACATAGTTCATTTTGGATATATAATGATGCACCACCAGATAACTTCCCAATATCAAAACCAAAAAAACAATGACCAATGCCAGCAGTATTTTCGGCAGGATATGAGATTTTTTCTTTGTTCCGTCTTTCATATGTGTTCCTTTCCCTTCCCTCATGTTTCTTCTGCCTGCATGCAGTGCAGACAAAATTTACACCATCTGTCACTGTCTAAAACAGGAACAGCAGCAGATCAAGATAATCTGCTGCCTGAATTGAGCAAAACGATAAGCCGGGTTATGTCGTGGATGATCATCTATCTAGATCAGATGTCGCCATCTGATTCAAGCGACCTACCCGAAAGCCAGCGGGCCACTGTATGCTTTCTATTCGGTCTTGCTTCGGATGGGGTTTACATATGCCTCCTCTGTTACCAGCGAAGCGGTGGTCTCTTACACCGCCATTCCACCCTTACCAGTGCAAGCACTGGCGGTATATTTCTGTTGCACTTTCCCTAGAGTCGCCTCCGCCGGACGTTATCCGGCATCCTGCCCTGTGAAGCCCGGACTTTCCTCACCTGCGGCCTTTCGGCACTTGCAGCCGCGATCATCTGTCTTACTCAAAACCTTTCCCAGTATAGCACAAAAAATGTGTAAAGTAAAGTCATTCCAATATTTCAAGAACAGCTTATACGTTAAAGCAACTTCCACCAATAAACTCTCTTACAATAGAATTCTTGGGAATATCCTCACTGCTGGTCCCCAGAAAATAATCCAGGAATTTCAACAACCGCTTTGCCTCCAAATACCCGGGATCCTCCGGTGTAATTCCAAACAGCAGGGGCTCCACATATGGCTTTAATACAGATAACTCATACAAAAGAGAGGAATTGAACACTGCATCTGCCTCTTCCTGGTAAGGAAAGATATTCTTTTCTTCTCCCCTGCGCACACTATACCATTTGTTGATGGTTTCGGAAGCGGTAATATTTCTGGTTCTGGCATCCCGCACCATACGCCGCAACAGGCGACCATCCGTTGTAGGAATCCGATTATGTTCATCAATATTCAGTTGGTTTAAGGCGCTGATATAGATTTTAAACTTATCATCCGACGAAATATCCGGCGTCATCTGATTATTCAGTGCATGAATGCCCTCTAATACCAAAATGTCATCTGGTCCAATCTGCAATGTATCCCCTCTGAATTCTCTTTTACCCGTGGTAAAATTATACGTAGGCAGGGAAATTGGCTCTCCGGCCAGCAGTCCCCTCAAATGTGCATTTAGCAATTCCACATCAATGCACTCTAACTCTTCATAATTATAATTGCCAAACTCATCTCTTGGACTTTTTTCCCTGTCTACAAAATAATTATCCACTGCAATGGGATGGGGTTTTCTGCCATTTGCCCGAAGCTGTATGGACAGCCTGTGTGAAAATGTCGTCTTGCCAGAGGAAGAAGGACCTGCAATCAGCACAATTTGTTTCTTTTCCCTCAAAATCTCCTCTGCAATCTCTCCAATTTTCTTTTCCATCAGGGCTTCATGCACCAAAATCAATTCATTCATATTGCCTTTGGCAATGCAGTCATTCAGCGCGCCTACGGTATCTACTTCCAGCCCCTGCTGCAATAGGGCAGACTCCTGCATCACCTGAAAAATCTTCTGAATAGGCCGGAAAGGAGCCACCACTTCCGGCTCCTGCTCTGAGGGGCATAAAATCACCAACCCATCCTGATACAGACACAAATCAAAATACTTCAAGTAAGAAGTGTCCGGTACCATATCCCCATAAAAATAATCCTCGAACTCATTTAATTTATATATGTTCACCCTGGACACTCTGCGGTAACGGAACAGTTTTTCCTTGTCATACATGCCATGCCTGTGAAAAATTCCCAGTGCCTGTTCAATGGTTTCATTTCGTTTTTCCAACGGAATACAGGCTTCTACCATCTCCTGCATCCGTTCCTTTACCTGTTGTAATAAACTATCCTCCAAAGACACTGCTCCATATACCTTGCAGAACACCCCATTGTTCATCACAAAATCTATGACCACCTTTTCAATCTGTTCTTCTCCTACCACATCATAAAATGCCTTTAAGAACAGAAAAATCACCCCGCGGCGATAGGAGCGCATTCCCTCTGTCTCCCCTGTGGTTACAAACCGCAGATGATGAATGGTATCTCCTTTTTTATACTCGTCTACACGGCGATGCAGTTCCCTCAACTTTCCATCATCTGTTGCCAGTACGATCTGGTGGGCATAGTCACTCTGGAGTTCTCTTGCAATGTCAATGTACCGGATTCCATCCGGATAGTTACGCATCTGCTCGCCAATCTGAACTTTGATCATCCTTTTCTCCTTCCATGTATCTTCCGCAATTTGCAACTGTTCATCATTCCGAAACAGCTACATCCATTCAATAAATATCATATGGGCATTCCTCTGAAAATGTTTCTATCATCATTTCATCAGAAAGACATTCCCGCAAGTAATCCCCCACATATGCCGCAAAAATATGTTCTACATGGTAATGTCCCGCATCAATCAAAAACAATCCCTGCTGCATGGCATCCAGACCCGTATGGTGGGAAATGTCTCCGGTAATCAGCGCATCCACCCCTGCCTGCAATGCTGCTTCAATCTGATCTTTGCCAGAACCAGGCGAGATGGCGATCCGCTGTACCTGTCTGCCCTGGGACAGACCATATACTGCCAATGCATCAATGGAAAACTGTTCTTTCACAAGGGCAATCAACGCCTCCGATGTAACAGGGGAAGGCAGTATGCCAATTCTGCCGATGCCTCCTATCACAGTTTTCCCCTCTGGATTCACATAAGTGACCGGCTCGTCCAACACACACAAATCCGTCATCTCCAATTTCTTTGCCGCTGCATACGCCATTCCATACTCTGCACAGTCAAAATTGGTATGCATGGCATAATACACAATATCTGCGCCTGCCAGTTTCAGCAGGCGCCTGCCGATCATAGTTTCCTCTGTCAGCCGATTGATCGGCCGAAACAGTAGGGGATGATGGCTGACAATCATATCCACTTTTTTCTCTACCCCATATGCCACTACTTCATCTGTCACATCCAGACAAAGCAACAGCCGTTTCACTTCTTTCTCTCTGCGCCCGCACAGCAACCCTACATTGTCCCAGGAACATGCCAGTTCTTCCGGTGCAAGCTGCTGCAACAGACCGATGATTGCACTGCTTTTCATGAATTCCTCCTCCGTTCTGATTCTAGTTTGTACGTGCTCTCTTTTTCCCGCTTCCGGTGTGTTCATCTTTTTTCTCTCTCATACAGTTTTGTATACAACACCCGCACTTGTTCCAGTTCCGTCTCCACCTGCGCCAGTTTTTCCTTTGCCGCAGGATAACCAGTTCCCTGCAGCTGTGCCTGTAAATTGGTCAGCTTACGGATACAATCTGACAAATAGGCACCAAATACCGGCTCTGCCGTCTGCAAAATATGCCGTCCATACCGATATTCGGTTTCTGTATAGTTGGTTTCCTGTCCCGGTACCGCTTTCATCACCGTATAAAACTTCCCCTCATCCAGCACCATTTCTTCCCGGACAATGGCAAATCCATGTGCATGCAGATACCGGCGCACAGTATCGATCTCTGAATGAGGAGATAAAATCAACTCTGTGACCTGTGCCACTACATCTGCCCTTTCTTCCAATAGGCGTACCATCAACGGACCACCCATACCGGCAATCACAACGGATTGTGCTTCTCCCGGCTGCAACACAGAAAGTCCACTCCCCAGTCGTGTCTCTATCTGCCCCTGTAAACCAGCTTCTTTGATATGAAAACCGGCTCTTTCCAAAGGCCCTTTATTCACATCACAGGCATAGGCGTAGGGTACTTTTTTTTCCTGTACCAGATACACCGGCACATACCCGTGATCGGTTCCAATATCTGCCATCTTCTGTCCTTCTGACACAAAAGAAGCCACTAATTGTAATCGTTTTGATAATTGCATGTTTTTCTATCCTTATGTACGCAGACCCGGATCAGGCAGGTCTGCTAATTTTCCAAATAATCTCGTAATTTTCTGCTTCTGGCAGGATGTTTCAGCTTGCGCAGTGCCTTTGCTTCAATCTGACGAATGCGTTCTCTTGTCACATTGAACTCCCGTCCCACTTCTTCTAGTGTTCTGGCTCGTCCATCATCCAGTCCAAACCGCATCCGTAACACTTTCTCTTCCCGATCAGTCAATGTCTGCAATGCTTCCTTAATCTGTTCACAGAGTACCTTATGGGTCACTTCCTCAGAAGGAATGGGCATATTGCTGTCCGGGATGAAATCACCCAGATGAGAATCCTCCTCATCTCCAACAGGAGATTCCAGTGATACCGGATCCAGTGCAACCTTCATCACCTCTGCCACCTTTGCAGGGGAAATTCCCAGCCGCTCTGCCAACTCCTCAGTGGTGGGTTCTCTGCCCATCTCCTGCACCATCTCTCTGGACACTCTGGTCAGCCGATTGATGCTCTCCACCATATGCACCGGAATCCGAATGGTTCGCGCCTGATCGGCAATGGCTCTGGTAATGGACTGACGAATCCACCATGTGGCATAGGTACTGAATTTAAAGCCTTTGCGATAGTCATACTTTTCGATTGCCTTGATCAGTCCCAGATTGCCTTCCTGAATCAGATCTAACAGCAGCATGCCTCTGCCTACATACCGCTTGGCTACACTGACCACCAATCGCAGATTGGCCTCTGCCAGCTGCCGTTTGGCATCCTCGTCCCCTTCTTCAATCCGCTTTGCCAGCGCCAGTTCCTCTTCCAGAGACAGCAACGGAACCGTACCGATTTCCTTCAGATACATCCGCACCGGATCATCCGGCTGTAATCCTTCCATCTGCTGCAATTCCTGCAGGTCTGTTTCCTGCAACGCTGTTTCATCGGATTCTGCAAAAGATTCTGTCAATTCATCTGCCTCTTCCTTTGTCTGAAGGACATCCACATGATTCCACTCCAAAAAGTCCAGTATCCGGGCACAGCTTTCTTCATCCAATGGTAGTTCCTGAAAAAAATCCGTGATTTCCTGATATTCCAACACGTCCTTTTTCTTTCGTGCCAATGCAAGAAGCTCCTGCATCCTCTGGTCTAACTGTTTTTGCGCTTCCCCCATAGTGTCCTTCCTTCCAAAGAGCAACTGTTTTACTCTGACTATATTCTTCCCTTAGTTTAGAGAAATATGCAGATTTTTTAAAGAAGACTGCGCCTGCATGATTTTTTGCAGTTCTTCCACACTTTGGGCATTTCTGCTTGCCACATCCAGGCTGTTTTTCTTCATCCGGCGTATGGTTTCCTGAAATGCACGTGTGCGTTCTTCTTCTGTCATAGTTTCTGCCAGTTTGGTATGGAATACACGGGCTGCTTCCCGATATTCATTTTCATCGTTGATGAAATGGTTCAAAATTTCTCCAGGCTGTAAGTTTCCTGCTTCCAACTGTCCGTACAGCAACACTGCAATCTGGTGATACAATGGTTCTGTAAAATCATCCGGTGTGAGAAACTCTTTTATTTTTATAAAAAGTCCCGGTTCTTCAGAAAGCCATGTGAGCATCAAACGCTGGGCTTGTCCATTGGCATCATCTTTTTCCTTCTGTCTGACCTGCTGTCTCTTGTTTCGTTTCTCCTCTTCCTCCTGCACTGATACTGCCATATCATACCGGTGCTCCCGTTCTTCCTGCTCTCCATATCCGGCTGCTCCATAGGCATTTACCTTCCGGCGCAGACTTTCGAAGTCCAGCAGATAGGTTCTTGCCACTGCTTCGATATAGTTTGTCCGCTCTACCTCGTCTGTAAAACCGGTCAGCTTTCTGGCACATGCATTGACAAAATCCGTCTTCTGCTGAGGATCCGAAAAATCATATTCATTTCGCAATACAGAAATCTCAAACAGAAAACCATTCATGGCATGGTCGATTCGCTCCTGATATGCTTCCGCTCCCAGATGTCCCAGAAACTCGTCAGGGTCTTTGTACGGCTTCATATCCAGCACTTTCACTGCCAGCCCTGCGGATTTTAAGATGGGCAATGCCCGAAGCGCTGCCTTCTGCCCTGCCTCATCACTGTCAAAGGTCAGGATCACTTCCTTTGTATACCGCTTCATCAATATGCCATGCTGTATGGTAAACGCGGTACCCAGTGCCGCCACTGCATTGGTAAACCCTGCCTGATGAAGGGAAATGACATCCATATAGCCTTCACAAATCAGAAAATAGGGTTTCTTGGTCCGTCTTGCCACATGCATGCCGTACAGATTCCGGCTTTTGTCAAAAATCATGGTTTCCGGTGAATTCAAATACTTGGGCTTCCCGTCCCCCATGACACGGCCCCCAAAGCCGATGACTTTGCTGTTGATATCCATAATGGGAAACATGACACGATTCCAGAACTTATCATGTATCCCTCGTTCCTCATAAGTGATCAGTCCCGAATCCCGCAAAATATCATCCGTATATCCTTTCTTTTTCAGATACTGGTACAGATCATTGGAATAGGCCAGAGAATAACCCAGTCCAAAACTGCGGATAGTTTCCTCCTGCAAACCACGTCCCTTTAAATAATCATATCCAATTTTCCCCTGTTCGGAACGCAGCTGGAAATAAAAATATCGGGCAGCCTCCTTCTGTATCTCCAGCAGAATCTGCTTCCGATTGCTCTTTCTGCGCTCTTCCTCTGTCTGCTCTACCTGAGGCAGCGGGATACCTGCCCGTTCTGCTAATGTCTGTACGGCTTCCTGAAAGCTGTAATTTTCATATTCCATTAAAAATGTAATCGCATTCCCACCTGCCCCACATCCAAAACAGTAATACATCTGCTTAGACGGGGTAACGGAAAACGACGGTGATTTCTCATTGTGAAACGGGCACAGTCCAAAATAGTTTGCCCCTCTCCTTTGTAATTTCACATATTGGGATACCACATCCACAATATCACTGCCCTGACGAACAGATTCAATCACTTCATCCGGATAATACACAGTATCCCTCCTTTCTCTTTCCACACGTTTAGGCAATTGCGAAATTCCCTGAACAAACCAGAAAACAGCTTGTACATCAGAAATTTTTTCATTTGAAAAACTCTGTGGAATGCCGGTACTTTATTTTTTGAGTAATATATCATATTACGATAAAAAATATTAGTACCGTTGCATGAAACCGAAGCGAGAGCGTGTTTTTCAAATAAAAATTTTGATGAAAAGCGTTCGGTATCATAATTTCGCAATTGCCTATCCACACGTTACATGTAGTATAGCATACTTTGGTGATAATTTCCACCTGTGTTTCGAACTTCTGTTTGCTTTTATCCAATACACCTTCTTTACAATATACGCACATTCTGTGAAGATATGACATCTTTTTGCACATTTCTTGTGACAAAATCTGTCATGTCTCTCTGTTTTTAAATTCTGCTAACATCAGGTCTACCATTCGTCCATAGCTTTTGGTGCCGTCACTCTGGGCATTCGCCTGTAAATATGTATGGTTCACCTGATTGGACACTTCTTTCACTGGTGTGTCATACTGCGTCCACCATTCACTCATGTATCGTCTGTCCTGAATGGCCTGTGGAGACAGCTGTCCGTAAATTTCCCGATACCGTTCTACACCAGAAGCGCTATATAGCGCATTCATACAGTAAGTATAGGCAAACATAGCACCGGAATATTGCAACTCCGGATTTCCTGACTCTCTGCACGCCAGATATGCAATGAAATTGGCCTCATCTTCCCGCATCAATCCCCGCAGGTGAGACAATTCATGACACATCACTGCTGCCTGCTCAATATCCGGCATATCTTTGTTATAATTTGCCTCGATGGTAAATGGACAGTAAATACCGGTAATGTACTGATAGGAAAAGAACACCGAACCAAAGATTGGTTTTGGGTGCGGATAAAATCCATCCAGACAGTCATATTCTGTTCCAAGATGTTTCATGGCATCCTGCACCTGAGTCTCCAGATCTGCCGGTTTCTCATAAATGTCTCCTTCTGTGAGATCCAACTGTGCCACTGCTTCATTGATTTCCTCTGTGAGAGACAGACACAAAGCTTCCAATTCTTCTGTAGTAGATTTTTCCAAATGATATCCCGCCTCTGTAGAAAAAGGGGTACGAAAATAATTCACGCCGCACTGAGCAGTGTACAAAAAGAATGCCACCGCAGCTGTCATTCCCCATGTTTTTCCAAAAAACAAAAGACGTTTTCCACGGTTCCCGTCACGTCGAAACAATCCAGCCAGCGCCCACGTTGTCACCATTACAAGCCATATTCCAATGAAATATACAAGCATCTCCCCCACTGACACAGGAAATATACCATAAAATCTTCCTTCCATCCCCACTAATGGCCCATATATCCATGTTCCATACCAGTCTGCAAATCCATCCACATACCGTGCCGCTGCCTGAAGTCCTGCCGCAAGCAGCAGAAGTATCCCAAATACCATCCACCACCACTTTTTACTCGTCCCGATACATTTCTGCTTGTCCCATTTTCTCTCCTTCTCCAGTATTTTTTGCGGTTTCTGCATCATTTCATTCCTCCCCTTGCTTTTTC
>JAFTGN010000024.1 GCA_017457865.1 Lachnospiraceae bacterium
AACTATATTACCGAACGCCTTTTATCAGAAATTTTATTCAAAAAACACGCTTTCGCTTCGAATCATTCGTAAGAATGATGTTCACAGCAGCGGTACTAATATTTTTTTCGCTTTATGCTCAAAATGCCAAATATGCCGTTGCAGGCAACTGGATATTTGGCACTCGCGGCATTCGTCAAATTGACAAGCAAGCTTGTCAGCCTGACTCATTGCTAGCGAGAATAAAGTACCGGCGTTACACAAAGTTTTTTGAATGAAAAATTTCTGATATACAAGCTGTTTTCTGGTTTACTCAATGAGTTTCGTAATTACCTAAATGTGTTTAAAAAGTAAGGAGAGGGATGGTTGAACAGATGAAGATAGAACAGACAAAACAGCCGGTGATCCTGCTGTATCATATTCCGGTACAGGAGAAGATCAAGCTGATGCAGGTGTTGCTGCGTCATGGCTGTCAGGCAGTGACAGTCACAAGAGAACAATACCAGACTACACTGGGGGTATTGGCAGGGGTGACAGAAGAAACCACACCGGCAGCAGTCTATACAGGAAGTGAGCTTCCGGAGTCTATGATGGTGTTTTGCGGATGCCCGGACGCCCTGTTGGATATTCTGTTGGCTGACCTGCGTCAGTCTGGTGTCAGGGTGAGTTTAAAGGCGGTTCTGACCCCCTATAACCAGTCTTGGACCACACTGGAACTGTACCGGGAATTACGTCAGGAAAGACAGGCTATTTTGGTGAAAACCAGACAAAAATCATAAAATCCTGCAAAAAAGCGAAAAATGAGTTGCAATCATGGCTCTGATATGATACACTTTTTCTAATGCAAAAAGAGGCAGAACCTGGTGCCGCCGATCATAGGAGTAAGTAGAGACGGTGCACGAAAAGTGCGCATGTTCCACGAAAGGAGTATGCGCTGTGTTCGTCTTTTTTTTTGCGCGAAGGCGGCACAGAGAATCTGTGGCAGCCAATTTTATACACATCAGAAAGGAAATGGTGGAACGAATGAAAGCATTCCTGATTTTAGAAGATGGTCATGTGTTTACCGGCAAGGGAATCGGTGTGGACAAGGATGTGATCAGTGAGATCGTGTTCAACACTTCAATGACAGGGTATTTGGAGGTGTTGACTGATCCGTCCTATGCCGGACAGGCAGTGGTGATGACGTACCCGTTGATTGGCAATTATGGTATTTGCCGGGAGGATATGGAGTCTAAGAGAGCATGGCCGGATGGATATATTGTAAGGGAGTTATCCAGAATACCAAGTAATTTCAGATGTGAGGGAACCCTGGAGGACTTTTTGGTAGAGAACGACATTCCGGGTATTGCAGGGATTGATACCCGTGCCCTGACCAAGATTCTCCGTGAGAGCGGTACGATGAACGGTATGATCACAAGAAATGAAAATTACAATCTGGATGAGATTCTGCCAAAGTTGAAAGAATATAAGGTCACTGGCGTAGTGAAGAAAGTCAGCTGTACAGAAAAGAGCGTATTACCGGGAGAAGGGCTGAAGGTTGCACTCCTTGACTTTGGTGCCAAGAGCAACATTGCAGATTCCTTAAATCAGAGAGGCTGTGAAGTGACCATTTATCCGGCAGACACTCCGGCAGAAGAAATCATTGCAGCCAATCCGGACGGCATCATGCTCAGCAATGGCCCTGGTGATCCGGCTGAAAATACGTACATTATTGAGCAGATTAAGAAATTGTACAATACGGACATTCCGATTTTTGCCATCTGTCTGGGACATCAGTTGATGGCACTTGCCACCGGCTGCAAAACTTATAAGATGAAGTACGGTCACAGAGGCGGCAATCATCCGGTGAAGGATTTACAGACTGGACGTGTGTACATTTCTTCTCAGAACCACGGTTATGTGGTAGATACAGAACAGTTAGATCCGGAGATTGCAGAGCCTGCATTTGTCAATGTAAACGATGGTACAAACGAAGGCCTGGCATATAAGAACAAGAACATTTTTACCGTACAGTTCCATCCGGAAGCATGCCCTGGTCCACAGGACAGCGGATACTTATTTGACCGGTTCATCAATATGATGCAGAATCGTTAATGGACATAGGAATGGAGGAAGAAAGTTATGCCAAAGGATAATAGTATCAAAAAAGTATTAGTAATCGGTTCCGGCCCTATCGTCATCGGTCAGGCAGCAGAGTTTGACTATGCAGGTACACAGGCATGCCGTTCCTTAAAGGATGAAGGGGTTTCCGTTGTATTGGTGAATTCCAATCCGGCAACCATCATGACCGATAAGAACATTGCAGATAACGTATATATTGAGCCATTGACCGTACCGGTATTGGAGCAGATCATTGCAAAAGAGCGTCCCGACAGTGTATTGCCTACACTGGGTGGACAGGCAGGCCTGAACCTGGGTATGGAACTGGCAGAAAAAGGCATTTTAGAGAAGTACAACTGTCGTCTCATTGGTACCACACCGGAGACCATCAAGCGTGCAGAGGACCGTTTGGAATTTAAGAATACCATGGAGAAGATCCATGAGCCGGTGGCTGCTTCTCTTGTAGTAGAGAATGTGGAAGACGGTATTGCCTTCACCAACAGCATCGGTTACCCGGTGGTACTGCGTCCTGCTTATACATTAGGCGGAAGCGGCGGCGGAATTGCCCACAACGAAGAAGAACTGGTGGAGATTCTGTCCAATGGTCTGCGTCTGAGCCGTGTAGGACAGGTGCTGGTAGAGAGATGCATTGCCGGCTGGAAGGAAATCGAGTATGAGGTGATGCGTGACGGTGCAGGCAATGTGATCACCGTATGTAACATGGAAAATATCGACCCTGTAGGTGTACACACCGGTGATAGTATTGTAGTAGCTCCATCTCAGACATTGGGCGATAAGGAATACCAGATGCTGCGTACTTCTGCCTTGAACATCATCAGTGAGCTGAAGATCACAGGCGGATGTAACGTACAGTTCGCCCTGCATCCGGAAAGCTTTGAATATTGTGTCATCGAGGTCAATCCTCGTGTGAGCCGTTCTTCCGCACTGGCTTCCAAGGCAACCGGTTATCCGATTGCAAAGGTAGCGGCAAAGATTGCGCTGGGTTACACACTGGATGAGATTCCAAATGCCATCACAGGCAAGACCTTTGCAAGCTTTGAGCCAATGTTGGACTACTGTGTTGTAAAGTTCCCAAGACTGCCGTTTGATAAGTTTATTCAGGCAAAGCGTACTCTGACCACCCAGATGAAGGCCACCGGTGAGGTCATGGCCATTTGCAACAACTTCGAGGGCGGTCTGATGAAGGCACTGCGTTCTTTAGAGCAGCATGTAGACAGTCTGATTTATGAGGATTATGGCACCAAGAGCAAGGATGAGATTCTGGAAATGTTAGAGCGGGTGGACGATCGCCGTATTTTCGTCATCGCAGAAGCCATCCGTAAGGGAATCTCTTATGAGACCATCCATGAGATCACTAAGATCGATATCTGGTTTATTGATAAGATTGCTATCTTAGTGGAGATGGAGCAGGCGCTGGCAAGCCAGCCGCTGACAAAGGAACTGTTAGCCGAAGCAAAGCGCATTGAGTTCCCGGATAAGGTGATCGCACAGCTGACCGGTAAGACTGAGAAGGAGATCAAGAATCTTCGTACTGAATGGGGCATTTCTGCTGCATTCAAGATGGTAGATACCTGTGCGGCAGAGTTTTCTGCAACCACACCATATTATTATTCTGTATTTGGCAGTGAAAATGAGGCAGAAGAGACCAGCGGACGGAAGAAGGTGCTGGTATTGGGTTCCGGTCCGATCCGTATCGGTCAGGGTATCGAGTTTGACTTCTGTTCCGTACACTGTACCTGGGCATTTTCCAAGGCTGGATATGAGACTATTATCGTCAACAACAATCCGGAGACCGTATCTACAGACTTTGATATTGCCGATAAGCTGTATTTCGAGCCGCTGACACCGGAAGATGTAGAAAATATCGTAGAATTAGAGAAGCCGGACGGTGCAGTGGTACAGTTTGGTGGACAGACTGCCATCAAGCTGACCGAAGCACTGATGAAGATGGGTGTGCCGATCTTAGGAACCAGCGCAGAGGATGTAGATGCAGCAGAGGACAGAGAGCTGTTTGATGCCATCTTAGAGCAGTGTGAGATTCCGAGACCATCCGGATTGACAGTGTTTACCTGTGAAGAGGCCATTGAAGCTGCCCATAAGCTGGGATATCCGGTGCTGGTACGTCCTTCCTACGTATTAGGCGGACAGGGCATGCAGATTGCCATCAATGACAACGATATTACAGAGTTCATCGGCATCATCAACCGGATTGCACAGGAGCATCCGATCCTGGTAGATAAGTATATGATGGGCAAGGAAATCGAGGTAGATGCAGTATGCGACGGGGAAGATATTCTGATTCCAGGTATTATGGAGCATATTGAGCGTGCTGGTATCCATTCCGGTGACTCTATCTCTGTATATCCGGCCAAGAGCATTGACGAGCAGGTGAAGGCTACACTGGTTGAGTATACACGCCGCCTGGCAAGAGCCCTTCATGTGAAGGGATTGATCAACATCCAGTTCATCGTAGCAGATGGACAGGTATATGTGATCGAGGTGAATCCACGTTCTTCCAGAACCGTGCCATATATCAGCAAGGTGACCGGTATTCCGATCGTAGATCTGGCAACAGAAGTGATCATCGGCAAGACCATTCGTGAACTGGGTTATGAGCCGGGCTTACAGAAAGAGGCAGATTATTATGCCATCAAGATGCCGGTATTCTCCTTTGAGAAGCTGCGTGGTGCGGACATTGCACTGGGACCGGAGATGAAGTCTACCGGTGAGTGTCTGGGTATTGCCAAGACCTTTAATGAGGCGCTGTATAAGGCATTTATCGGTGCCGGTATCCAGCTGCCAAAGCATAAGAAGATGATCATCACCGTTCGCGATACCGATAAGGAGGAAATCGTAGACATTGCCAGAAGATTTGAAGCACTGGGCTATGAGATCTACTCTACGGTAGGTACTGCAAAACATCTGCGTGACAATGGGGTCAATGCAAGACATGTGAATAAATTAGAGCAGGATTCTCCAAACCTGTTAGACCTGATCTTAGACCATCACATCGATCTTGTCATCGATACCCCTAGCCAGGGCGCTGTGAGAAGTCATGATGGTTTCATCATCCGTAGAAATGCCATTGAGACAGGTGTGAATGTATTGACCTCTATTGATACAGCAAAAGCACTGATCACCAGCTTAGAGAACAGAGAAGAAGATCTGACACTGATTGATATTGCAACAATCTAAAGGGCAAAAATATTGTGCGGCATCTATACCGCTATGAAAAGAGAACCAGTCTGTGTATGTTTCACTGGATTGGTTCTCTTTTGTGAATGATAAGTTTTTGCAATTTGTCTTTCTATTTGTTATAATAAAACGTATGAAACAACTATTAAAAAGAGATAATCCAATTGCATACTGTCTGGTGCCGGTACTGGTGTTTTTGCTGGGAAAACAGGTGATATATGAATGTTTGGGGATGATGTTGCAGAAAGTGCAGGCAGTGTCTCTGGAAGAAGTTGGAATATTTGCCAATGGACTGGCGGATATGGTGATGATTCCCATCATGGCAAAATGTTTCCCTGGTGTAGCAGGAAATAAAACAGCCTCTCCAAAAACCATTGGTCCGGGCGACATTGGTCTGGTCTGCCTGTTGGGGATTGCCTATTGTCTGGCAGGCAATGGATGCCTGCAGCTGACCGGTCTGGTTCGACTGTTTGAAGGAGATTACAGCAATACCATGACAGCGTTATATGGCGGCACACTGTGGATGCAGCTCTTCTGGATGGGCATTGCGGCGCCTGTGGCAGAGGAACTGGTGTATCGAAAGATTCTCTATGGAAGGATGCGGGAATATGTGGGTTTCTGGAAAGCGGCAGCAGGGGCTTCTCTGCTGTTTGGCATGACCCATGGGTTTCTGTTACAGGGAGTGTACAGCTTTCTGCTTGGAATGGTACTGTGTCTTCTTTGGGAGCGGTATCACAGGCTGTATCCTGCCATTGTGACCCATATGGCAGCTAATTTATGTTCTGTGGTCTGCACATTTTGTGTACCGGTACAAAATTGGTTGTCTGACAAAGGACACTTGTTTGTGATGACATTGGTATCGGTATTTGTGTGTATGCGGATAATATGGGAATTCATTAGGCCGGATGTGATATCAGGCAGAAAGAAAAAAGAATAGACGATTGCGAAACTCCTTGAGCAAACCAGAACACAGCTTGTACATCAGAAATTTTTTCATTTGAAAAGCGTCCGGTATCATAGTTTCGCAATTGCCTAAGGAAAAGGGAAGAAAGAGAGGAGAGGAAATGAAACTGTTAACAATCGCCATTCCATGTTTCAACTCGGCAGCGTACATGGAACATTGTGTCAACAGCCTGCTTCCAGGGGGAGAAGAAGTGGATATTTTGATTGTGGACGATGGATCTGAAAAGGACGATACCGCTGCCATTGCAGATCGTCTGGCAGCAGAGCATCCAGGCGTTGTTCGTTGTATTCACCAGAAAAATGGAGGACATGGAGCAGCGGTCAATACGGGGATTGCCCATGCACAGGGAAAGTATTTCAAAGTGGTAGACAGCGATGACTGGGTAGATGCAGAGGCCTATCCAAAGGTGTTGTCGTTTCTTCGGCAGGTAGTGGCAGAGGAACAGGAATTGGACATGCTGATTTCCAACTATATTTATGATAAAGAAGGCGTCACCCATAAACATGTGGTCCGTTATGATCATGCGTTGCCAAAGGGACGATTCTTCACATGGCAGGAAGCAAAGCATTTTCAGGTAGGGCAGTACATTTTGATGCACTCGGTCATTTACCGGACGGAGTTGCTCTGCCAGTGCGGACTGAAGCTGCCGGAGCATACCTTTTACGTAGACAATATTTATGTGTATCATCCTCTGCCTTATGTAAAGACCATGTACTATCTGGATGTGAATTTGTATCATTATTACATAGGCAGAGAAGATCAGTCTGTCAATGAGCAGGTCATGATCCGCAGAATCGACCAGCAGCTCCGTGTCAATCGGATTATGTTTGATGCGTATGATTTGCAGACTATAGAAGAAAAACATCTGCGCCGGTATATGTACCGCTATATGGAGATCATCTGTGTCATTTCCAGCGTGCTGCTTATGCGGGAAGGTTCCAAAGAAAAATTGCAGATGAAGAAAGATTTGTGGCAGTATATGAAGCAGCAGAATCCTAGCCAGTATCGACAGATTCGCTGGGGGATGCCTCTGGGATTTGCCATGAACCTGCCGGGGAAAGTCGGACGGAAGATTTGCGTGTGGGGATATGGTTTGAGTCAGAAGATATTTGGGTTTAATTAATCATTCATCATCCGGAAAACAAGAGAAGGGTGTACTCTGTAACAGTATAGTGAAACTTGCCGTATATAAACAAAAAGAGAGCTTTTGAGGCTCTCTTTTTGTTCATCTAAGAAAAAATTCGCATAAAGTGCAACTGTATCAGCAATACATTTTTTATGCATGAATATGCACCATATCCAGTTCTTCTTCCGGATTCCGAACATAAAACAGCCGATAGAAGAGCATGGCCATGATGATGGCACCTAATACGTCCAATACAGAGTGTTGTTTTAATGATACCGTTGCCATACAGATCAGAATGCACAAGATTACAATGCCATAGGTCACTGCCGGATGTGCGGACAGTTTTTCATTGCGGATGGCGGCGATGGCGACGGCGATGGAATTGTAGGCATGGATACTTGGAAATACATTGGTGGAAGTATCCACAGACCAAAGGAACTGCATCAGCCGTGTCAGGATGTTCTTCTCAAAATCAATGGAAGGACGCATATTCTGTCCGTTTGGAAATACGGTACAGATGATCAGATACAGTGTCATACCGCTGAACAAAAATAAAATAAACCGATAAAAGTCAGGCTTATTGGTAAAACCCAGATACAAAAACATGGCAGGTACCAGCAAAAACCAGAGAAAGTATGGAATGACGAACCATTCATTAAACGAAATCATCGAATCCAGACTACAGGAGATGATGTGGTATTGGCTTTGTATGTGCTGCTCTAAATAGCAAAACCAGATTAAATAGACCGGTAAATAGAGGGCAGCGAGAAACATGTGCTTATAAGTAGAAATAAAAGACTTCATAAAATTTCCCCTTTTCCTTTTGGTAACTGTTTTGTGCTGTTTTCATTACAGTTACTTTCTTTTATTTTTACTGGAATAACCCCTGATAAATGCATCTGTCTTCTTCCCAATTACAGAAATATTTACCAAAAACTGGTGGTTATTTGATGTGTCGGTATTATAACACCAGAAGAAAAAAGAAGCAAGTGAAAAAATAAACAATTGGTAACGATTCAAGAAAGGGCAAATTAGTGAAATCCGGCAAAGGAAAGTGGAGCTGTTTTGAATGGAAGATGACTAATAGGATCTTTCATTACAAAAAACCGCATCAAATTGATGCGGTTTCAAGTAGCGGAAAAGGGATTTGAACCCATGACACCACGGGTATGAACCGTGTGCTCTAGCCAACTGAGCTATTCCGCCATATGGGGCGTATAGGGCTCGAACCTATGACCCTCTGCTTGTAAGGCAGATGCTCTCCCAGCTGAGCTAACACCCCGTATTCTTTTTTGCTGTCTCGCGACTGCTCATTTAATATACCGCATATTCAAAAATTTGTCAACACTTTTTTGAAATTTATTTTAAAAAATTTTCAAAGGGATAAAAAGTTGATTTTTCAGACACAAAACGGGTCTATTTTGTATGGAAACAAAAAATTGTAGATACAAAACGTGAAACAGGTGGAACTGTGATGCACTAAAAATTGCAAATAGATTTTCTCCATAATCTTTTATAAAATATTTAGGAACGAGAAACAGGAAGTGTGTTATACTACATATATGTGAAGGAGAAGTGGCATTGTGTGTGTTGTAGATTCAATTGCGGCAGTTAAAGATTCCGCTGCAAGGAAGCACAGAGTGGATTCTCCAAATTGTAACATTGGATTGTGTGAGAGGTAGTATGTACGAGATAATTGTAAATCCAAATTCGAAATGTGGCAAAGGACGTCATGTGTGGAAGCTGGTACAGCAGTATCTGGAAAAGAGTCACATTGTATACCATGTCAGTTTTTCAGAATTTGCAGGACATGCAAGAACTCTGGCGGCTTCGATTGTCTTTCCAAAGGATGTACCGGTATCAGAGCGGGTTGTGGTGATCATCGGTGGAGATGGCACATTGAATGAAGTGGTCAATGGTTTGAAGAATCTTCACTCATTGATCATTGGGTATATTCCGGCGGGTTCAGGCAATGATTTTGCCAGAAATCTGCATATTCCGAAAAATGTCAGACGAGCCTGCAAAGTGATCTTTGAAAAAAAGAGAATTCGTCAGTTAGATTACGGTGTGAATTGTGTGGGAAGAGATGAAGTACGGAATCGTCGTTTTCTGGTTAGCAGTGGAATCGGATATGATGCAGCAATTTGTCATGATATGAACCATGCTTCATGGAAGAAGACACTAAACAAAATACATTTGGGAAAACTGGCCTATGCAGCGTGTGGATTACGGCAGATCATCTATTCACAGCCGATAGACGGAGAATTGATTCTGGATGGAGTGAAACGTGTCCGGCTTCATGGCATTTATTTTTTATCCTGCCATATTTTAGAGACAGAAGGCGGCGGGTTTCTTTTTGGAAAGAAGGCAGATCCGGAAGATGGATTGTTGAATATCTGTGTGTTCCAAAATATGGAAAAGAAGCAGTTTGTAGAGGCTTTGATTTTTACTTTGCTGGGCGGACACCAAAATCGGGTTTCTGGTGTGAGAAATTATGTCTGTCAGGAGGCGAAGATTGCAACCAGGGAGCCTATGGCAGTGCATACAGATGGAGAGTCCTGTCAGGTTCAGACAGAGATGAGCGTTTCCTGTGTGCAGAGTGGTTTGAATGTTTATTGCTAAAGAGGGAACAATTGTTGTATCATACGAAGGAGGGCAAACATTGTGAGAATCGGTATGGGATATGATGTACACCGTCTGACAGAAGGACGGGAGTTGATTTTAGGTGGTGTGACCATTCCTTATGAAAAGGGACTTTTGGGACATTCCGATGCGGATGTGGTGGTGCATGCCATCATGGATGCGTTGCTTGGCGCGGCGGCACTGGGGGACATTGGGCAGCATTTCCCCGATACAGATCCTGCTTATAAGGGGATTTCCAGTATTGCACTGTTGGAGCATGTGGGCAAATTACTGTCGGATCACCAGTATGTGATCGGCAATATTGATGCCACCATCATTGCACAGCGTCCTAAGCTGGCACCTTACAGGGAGGAAATGATGCAAAATGTGGCAAAGGCATTGCAAATTGACCGAAGCCAGGTGAATATCAAAGCCACCACGGAAGAGGGACTGGGTTTTACCGGTACCGGAGAAGGCATTTCTTCTCAGGCCATCTGCCTGTTGGAAGAAGTGGAGAATTATCGTTACAGTGATGTCATGAATGATGGAACAGGTTGTCCGGGATGTGGTGGCTGTGTGAAATAGTTTGAAAAACGGATGATTGAATGGAATACTATGATTCGTGATAGAGGAAGAGCGCCTTGGCAAATGGATTGTCCAGGCGCTTATTCAGGAAAAGGAGTTTCTCATGAAAAAGATGTTTCATTACCTGCGGCCTTATCGTTTTTTAGCGATTATTTCGCCGCTGATGATGGTGGGAGAGGTGACTGCGGATTTGCTGCTGCCTTTTCTCATGTCATTTATTGTAAATTATGGGATTACGGGAATGGATCTGACAGACCCTGTCCATGGGTCTCAGACGGCCATTGCCATTATGGAGTTTTTTCACGGCGCATCCTATAGCAGGATGGAGTTGATCGTGACATTTGGAATTTTGATGCTGGTGATTACGTTGATTGGTGGATTGTTTGGTGTGCTTTGCGCCTATACAGCTGCCAGGGCCGCACAGGGGATGGGATACGATTTGCGTAAGGATGCTTACGGTAAGGTGATGTCCTTTTCCATTGAACAGACAGACCAGTTTACCACTGGTTCCCTGATTACCCGTATGACAAATGATATTACCATGGTAGTGGATTTCTTTGAAATGCTCATGCGGGGGTTTGTCCGTTCGCCTATGTTTCTCATAGGCGGTACTGCCATGCTGCTGATGCTGGATTTGAAGTTCACGGCAGTGCTGCTATGCAGTATTCCGGTGATGGCAGTGGTACTGGTTACGGTACTGAGCCGTGCCATTCCTCTGTACAGTCTCATTCAGAAAAAGCTGGACAATGTGAACAACGTGATGCAGGAAAATGTAACTGGTGCCAGAGTGGTAAAGGCTTATGTACAGGAAGCGTATGAATGTAACCGGTTTGATGCTGCAAACAGGGAACTGACCGATGTGAATTACACAGTGGCAAAGCTGATGGCAGTGATTTCACCGGTGCTGACTGTATTGCTGAATCTGGCAATCGTGGCCATCATTTATATTGGCGGTTGGAATATCCGCATTGAAAATGCAGGCATGACCACTGGTTCGATCATGGCGGCCATTACATATATGACACAGGTACTCAATGCGCTGATGATGGTGACCAATGTGTTCCAGCAGATTTCCCGTGCCAGTGCTTCCGCAAAGCGTGTGAATGAGATTTTAGAGACAGAGCCTGTGGTAGTAGGAGGAACGGAGACAGAGGGCAGAACGAACAGCGATATAGCGGTTTCGTTCCAGAATGTCAGCTTCCGTTACCCGGATACCAAAGACCGCCCGGTCTTGCAGCACATCAATCTGGATGTGAAGAAGGGAGAGACACTTGCCATTATTGGTGCCACCGGTTCTGGCAAAAGTTCCCTTGTGGCATTGATCCCCAGATTTTATGATGCGGTAGAGGGAACGGTTTCTGTCATGGGTCGACCGGTTCAGGAGTATTCTCTGACCAGCTTGCGGCAAAAAATCGGATATGTGATGCAAAAGAGTGAGTTGTTTTCTGATACAGTGGAGGGCAATATCCGCTGGGGCAAGCCGGATGCCACCATGGAGGAAGTGGAAGAGGCAGCAGAGGCGGCCCAGGCCACCGAGTTCATCAATGGGTTTGGGGCAAAATTTCAGAGTTATATTGCGGAAAAAGGCGCCTCCTTATCTGGTGGACAAAAGCAGCGTATGTCGATTGCCAGAGCATTTTTACGTAAACCGGAGATTCTGATTCTGGATGATGCCACTTCGGCACTAGACCTTGCCACAGAAAGCAGGCTTCGCCAGGCAATCCACAAGCGGATGCAGGGCACCACAGTGATCATGATTGCCCAGAGAATTGCCAGTGTCATAGAGGCAGACCGGATTGCAGTCATAGAAGATGACGGTACCATCCGCCATTGTGACACCCATGAACAGTTATTAAAGACCAGCGATACATACAGAAGCATTTATGATTCCCAGATGAAGTCGGGGGCATATATCGAAAAAAACACTGGTGTGACACAGGAAAACTCTTTTGCAAACCAGAGCAGTCTTGAACCAGATGAGGTCACAGTGCAGGAACAGAAAGGAGGCGCGCAGTCAGATGGCAGAGAATAATACAAAGACAGAACTCCCACAGATGCCCAGAATCGGCAGAGGCGGTGCCGGACAGATGAACAGTCGTGTCAATGTACAGAAACCAAAGCATATGAAGCAGACCATTGGCAGGTTGTTGCAGTATATTGGCAGAAGTAAGTTCATTTTATTTGGTCTCATTGCCATGATGCTGTTGACCACAGGTGTGGAGATTGCGGGACCTTTGTTTCAGCAAAAAGCCATTGATACCATTTCCTTTTCGGATGGACATCTGGTGGTAGATTTGGCACAAATGCGGGTATACCTGGTGATCATGCTGTGTATTTTCGTCCTCAGTGCGGGTATGACTTACATACAGGGCATTTTGTCTGCAAAGTTGTCCAAACAGACCGTATATGTGATGCGCAAGGATTTGTTTGAAACCATTTCCAGACTGCCCATTTCTTATACGGATACCCACAGACATGGGGATATCATGAGCCGTATGACCAATGATGTGGAGAATATTTCAAACTCCATCTCCCAGTCGGTGACATCCCTTTGCTCTGCGGTGTTGACACTGATCGGTGCATTGTGCATGATGATTTATTACAATCCATTTATGACGCTCATTGCCCTGGTGACCATTCCGGTGACCATTGCGGTATCTACTAATCTTGCAAAGTTTATGCGGAAGTATTTTGTGGAGCAGCAGAAACTTCTTGGACAGTTGAATGGTACAGTAGAAGAAATGGTTACGGAATATCGCACCGTAGTGGCATATGGCAAAGAGGAAGAGGCATTAGAGACATTTGCAAAGACCGCAGATGGACTGCGGACCGCCAGTATCCGGGCAAGAGTATGGGGGTCTATCATGGGACCGATTATGAATTTCCTAGGGAATCTCCAATATGTATTGCTGGCATCGGTAGGCGGCTACCTGATCCTGCGGGGCGGTACCACACTGACCATCGGAAGTATTCAGGCAATGTTGCAGTATTCCAAGAAGTTCAGTCACCCCATCAACATGATTGCCAACCAGTATTCCGCCATTTTGACAGCATTAGCAGGCGCAGAACGGATTTTTGAGATTATGGACAGCGAACCAGAAGTGGACGAAGGGACATTGGCTATCAAGCCGGAGGACATTCGTGGAGAGATTTCATTCCGAAATGTACAGTTTGGGTATGTGCCGGGAGAGCCTGTGTTAAAACAGTTTGATTTAGAGATCGGTGCCGGAAAGAAGATTGCACTGGTAGGGGCCACCGGTTCCGGAAAAACCACTGTGGTCAACTTGCTGACCCGTTTCTATGAACTGAACGGAGGAGAAATTCGAATTGACGGCGTAAACATCACCGATCTGCCAAAAGACACTTTGCGACAGTCCATCGGCATCGTATTGCAGGATGCAGTGCTGTTTCGGGATACCATTGCAGGAAATATGCGCTATGGCAATCCGGATGCCACCCAGGATCAGTTGGAAGAAGCGGCCCATACTGCCATGGCAGATGGGTTTATCAGACGGCTGCCACAGCAGTATGAAACTATGCTGACAGAATCCGGCTCCAATTTATCCCAGGGACAGAGACAGCTGCTGACCATTGCCAGAGCCGTGCTGGCAGACCCGAAGATTCTGATTCTGGACGAAGCCACTTCTTCTGTGGATACCCGTACAGAGATGCAGATTCAGCAGGCCATGAACAATCTGATGAAAGGCCGTACTTCGCTGGTCATTGCACACCGGCTTTCTACCATTCGGGATGCAGACTGCATCGTAGTGCTTGGAAATGGCACCGTAGTAGAAGCCGGAAGTCATGAGGAACTGCTGGCAAAACAGGGAGAATACTATAAGCTGTACAGCAAGCAGTTTGCAGGGGCGGCCACGTAGAGAATTCTGCAACGGCTTACATGAAAAAGCACTTGACAAACCGGTGTTTTTTTCATAGACTGAATTAGGATAAAGTAAGAACTGGAAAGTTTGAATAGAAAATGCAGTGAACGGAAGAGTACCTGCCGGAATGAGCCAGAGAGAATCTGTCATAGGCTGAAAGCAGATTTGTCAGGAAGACGGGGAAGTGTGCATCCGGGAGCAGGTTCGGTGAATCATTAGCCGGGCACGGTAGCAGCCGTTATGTGCATTGAGTGAGGGTCAGTGTCAAACTGCCCTAATAAGAGTGGAACCGCGGACAGCCGTCTCTTGTAGGAGAGAGGCTGTCCTTTTTGTGTCAATAAAATGAAAGAAAGAGGGCTGTCTTACTATGAAGCTGGTCGATTTTGTAAAAGAGGAGATTGCGGTGATTCGTGAGCGGGACCCGGCGATCAAAAGCAATGCAGAGGTACTGCTGTACCCATGCTTTCATGCGATTTTATGGTATAAAGTGGCGCACAAGCTGTATAACAGGGAGCATTTTTTCCTTGCCAGATGGATTTCCCAGCGAACTGCCCGCAGAACAGGCATCGAAATTCATCCGGGTGCTGTCATCGGCAAAGGTTTGTTTATTGATCACGGAACCGGAGTGGTCATCGGGGAAACCTGTATCATTGGGGAAAATGTGACACTGTATCAGGGGGTTACATTAGGTGGTACTGGAAAAGAACAAGGCAAGCGGCATCCTACCATCGGCAACAATGTGATGATCAGCGCAGGAGCCAAAGTGCTTGGTTCTTTCAAAGTGGGGGATAATAGTAAAATCGGAGCCGGTTCTGTGGTGGTGAAACCGGTGCCTCCCAATTCCACGGTGGTAGGGGTGCCGGGACAGGTGGTGAAACGAAACAATGTGCGGTTGCCCCAGTCCGATCTGGACCAGATTCATATTCCCAATCCGGTATCCAATGACATCAACCTGTTGAAACAGGAAAATGATGAGCTCCGTTGGATTCTTCGCACCCTGTTAAATGAGGGCAGTGAGCCGGAGGAGCAGGAGCGTGCCAGACGGAGTCTGATGCAGGAAAGTAGAATGAACAATTGGGAATATGGCACAGACGGAGACGGAATCTGAAGTCGATAAAAAGTAAAGGAGATTACAAAATATGAAAATTTATAACACACTGAGCAGAAGCAAGGAAGAGTTTGTTCCGTTGGAAGAGGGGAAGGTCAAGATGTACGTATGCGGTCCTACCGTGTATAACCTGATCCACATCGGCAATGCCCGTCCCATGATCGTATTTGACACAGTGAGAAGATATCTGGAGTATAAAGGATATGATGTGAATTATGTATCCAACTTTACGGATGTAGATGACAAGATCATCAAAAAGGCCATCGAAGAAGGTACCACAGCAGAGGTCATCAGCAAGCGTTACATTGAGGAGTGCAAGAAGGATATGGCAGGTATGAATGTAAAGCCTGCCACCACCCATCCACTTGCCACAGAAGAAATCGGCGGTATGATTGAATTCATCCAGACGCTGATCGACAAGGGATATGCTTATGAAAAGAATGGAACGGTATATTACCGCACCAGAAAATTCAAAGATTATGGCAAGCTGTCTCATAAAAATCTGGATGATCTCCAGTCCGGCAACCGTTCTCTGCTGGTCAGTGGTGCCGAAGAGAAAGAGGATTCTCTGGATTTCGTACTGTGGAAGCCGAAGAAGGAAGGAGAGCCTTACTGGGTATCTCCCTGGAGCGAAGGCCGTCCCGGATGGCACATTGAGTGCTCTGAGATGTCCAAGAAGTATTTAGGAGAGCAGATCGACATTCATGCAGGTGGTGAGGATCTGATCTTCCCTCATCATGAGAATGAGATTGCCCAGAGCGAGGCGGCAAATGGAAAGGAATTTTCCAAATATTGGATGCACAATGCGTTTCTGACCATTGATAAAGTGAAGATGTCCAAGTCTCTTGGAAACTTCTTTACTGTCCGTGACATTGCGGAAAAGTATGATCTGCAGGTGCTGCGTTTCTTTATGTTAAGTGTACACTATAGAAGTCCGTTGAATTTCAGTCAGGAACTGATGGAAGCAGCCAAGAACAGCTTAGATCGTATCGTCACTGCGGCAGAACGTTTGAAAGAATTTTCCGCAGGGGAAGCAGATCAGGTAACAGAGGCAGAGCAGGAAGTACTGGCACAGGCAGGTACTTATTTGCAGAAGTTTGAAACCGCTATGGAAGATGATTTCAATACTGCGGATGCAGTGACCGCTATCTTTGAACTGGTGAAACTGGCAAACACTGGGGTTACAGAAGAGAGCAGTCATGCATTAGCTGCCACTTTGTATGCACAGTTAAAGCAGATGGCAGACATCATGGGCATCATCATTGAGAAGAAAGCAGAGATACTGGATTCTGAAATCGAAGCACTGATCGAGGAACGTCAGGCAGCCAGAAAGGCAAAGAATTTCGCCAGAGCCGATGAGATCAGAAAGCAGCTTTCTGATATGGGCATCTTGCTGGAGGACACCAGACAGGGTGTCAAGTGGAAAAGAGCGTAATCGCAGGAGAACGATATGGAAGGCAAGGAAATGAATCTGTTTACGGATATTCTGGATGGATTGCAGTTACAGGCACAGCAAAAGCAGGAGTATTCCCCACTGGTGCTGGCTTATATCGGAGATGGGTTTTATGAGCTGGCAATCCGTACCAGAGTGATCAGCTATGGCAATGCTTCTGTGGATGTGCTGAACCGAAAGGCTACATTCTGGGCTAAGGCGGCCACACAGGGGCAGATGGCAAAGCTATTGGTAGAACAGGTGCTGACAGAGGATGAAATCTGGATTTTAAAGAGAGGGCGCAATGCCCATCCTGCCAGCACGGCAAGACGGGCATCTATTGCAGAGTATCATATGGCCACTGGTTTTGAGTCGTTGATCGGATGGCTGTATGTCCACGGCCAGACAGAGCGTGCGTTGGAACTGATTCGTCAGGGCATGGCACTGGTAGAGGAAGCACAGAAGAATTAATTCGTAATAGGATGGGATAGATTGACAGTCCAGGAAGGATACAGAGAAAAAGACTGTCAGAATGGAGAAACAGAAAAAATTATGGAAAAGCAACGAGAAGAAAGCACAGAGTCTCTGGTGATCAGTGGCAGAAATGCGGTAGTAGAAGCCTATCGTTCCGGCAAGACCATTGACAAGCTGTTTGTATTAGACGGCTGTAAGGATGGTCCGGTGCAGACCATCATCCGGGAAGCCAGAAAGCAAAATACCATCATCCAGTTTGTTTCCAAAGAACGTCTCAACCAGCTGGCACAGACGGGCAATCATCAGGGGGTAGTGGCATATGCCTCTGCCTATGAATATGCCACTGTGGAAAGCATGTTGGAAGCAGCCAGAGCCAAAGGAGAGGCACCATTCCTCATTCTCTTAGACGGAATCGAAGATCCCCACAATCTGGGTGCCATCATCCGTACTGCCAATCAGGCAGGTGCCCATGGGGTCATCATTCCAAAACGGAGAGCAGTGGGACTGACTGCTACGGTGGCGAAGACCAGTGCGGGTGCACTGAACTATACCCCGGTGGCAAAGGTCACCAATTTAGGTGCCACCATTGACGAACTGAAAGAACAGGGGATGTGGTTTGCCTGTGCGGATATGGATGGAGAGATTATGTACCGCAGCAACCTGACAGGCCCTATGGGACTGGTCATTGGAAATGAAGGAGAAGGGGTCAGCCGACTGGTCAAGGAAAAGTGCGACATCACCGTGTCCATTCCGATGGTGGGACAGATTGATTCCCTGAATGCTTCTGTGGCAGCCGGTATTCTGGCATATGAGATTGTCAGACAGCGGTGGGAGAAGAAATAGTTTTGAAAACGCTTGCACATTCTTTTGTTGCAAAAAAATCTTGAAATTATATAATATAACATATAAATCCGATAGGAATTATAGAAATGTGATACACAAGATTTGAAACGAAAGGAATGTGGGTGGATGTGTCAATTATGTTTGAATTCTGAAAGAAAAGAGGCTTCTGCCTTTACAAAGAAGTCCAACCGGGCATTTGCGGAAAAGTTTGGAATTGATTTAGCGGATGCATATAACAGCGAATGGGAGCTTGCACGAAGCGGTCTGATCAAAAGTTGTGAAAATATACAGATTACCGATGAGAATGGAAATGTGACATGGGATT
Source organism: Lachnospiraceae bacterium (assembly GCA_017457865.1). Lineage (GTDB taxonomy): Bacteria > Bacillota > Clostridia > Lachnospirales > Lachnospiraceae > UBA2942. Next base: position 18,656 of record JAFTGN010000024.1, read on the forward strand.
TGCGTCCTTATGAATTTTTGAAAGCAAAAGCAGTTGCGGATTCCGTACATCCAAGCTTATGGCTCAATGGCAAGTGTAATATAGAAGCAGGTGTGTTTGAGGTTCTGCCGGGAAAAATTTATCAGGTAAGAGGCTTTGACGTTGCAAATCTGACACTGGTGAGAAGCAAAACAGGGTGGATTGCAATCGATGTGACCACCACGGTAGAAGCGGCACGGGCCGGATTAAAGGCGACAGAGGAAGCGTTAGGGGAGAATATAAGAGATCACATACGAGCTGTCATCATCAGCCATTCCCATGCAGATCATTATGGCGGTCTGAAAGGTGTGATAGACGAAGAGAGTGTTCAAAATGGTCAGGTGAGGATTTATGTTCCAGCCGGTTTTGATGAGGAAACGGTAAAAGAAAATGTGTTTGCAGGCACAGCCATGATGCACAGAGGCAAGTATCAGTTTGGTGCGGATGTTGCGCCCGGCATTTTGGGCAAAGTTTCAACTGGCATTGGCCTGAGCACAGCCAATGGCACCATCAGTTATATCCAGCCTACGGATTTTATAAAAGAAGATACGGTCCTTACCATTGATGGTCTGACCGTTGAATTCCAGCTGACTCCCGGTACAGAAGCACCTGCGGAAATGAACAACTATTTCCCGGAGTACAGGGCATTCTGGGCAGCAGAGAATTGTACAGGGACGCTGCACAATCTGTATCCCATCAGAGGAGCACAGCTGCGTGATGCCGCCAATTGGTGGCGTTTTACGGAGATTGCATTTGAACGCTACGGAAAAAAGAGTGATGTGGTGTTTCAGTCCCACAACTGGCCTCATAGAAATACAGACGAGCATCCCCATGCAGTGGAAGAATATCTGAAAAACAATGCGGCCATTTACAAGTTTATACATGATCAGACATTGCTGTATGCCAATATGGGAAAGCTGCCAAAGGAGATTGCAAAGCTGATCCAAATTCCGGACGAGCTGGCGAAGGTTTGGTATACACGCCCCTATTATGGTTCTGTAGAACTCAATTCCAGAGCGGTTTACTGTAAATATCTTGGCTTTTATAACGGCAATCCAAATGAGTTGGATCCTCTCACAGAGGTGGAGGAGGCAAAACTGTTTGTAAGCTATGTGGGCTCTGAGGAAAGAGTACTGGAACTTGCGGCAGAAGATTTTGCAAAAGGGGAATACCGTCGTTCGGCAAAGGCAGCCACCTATGTGGTCTATGTCAATCCCCGCAATCAGGCGGCACGGTACCTTGCGGCAGACAGCTTTGAACAGTTAGGATACAGTTCGGAGTCCGGCATCTGGCGCAATGCTTATCTTTGCGGTGCGTTTGAACTGCGAAACGGAACCCAGAATCGTGCAAGGCGTTTCGAGAAAGATGGAAAAAATGACATCATCCGAAACATGACCCCAAGAATGGTGCTGGATTATCTGGGAATTGTGACGGATGGAAATCAGCTTGCCCATAGAGAGGAGAAATTCTCCCTTCAGTTTGTGGAATCGGAAGCGCAGGGAAGTGTGACCTATCTTGGGAAACCGGCAAAAGTAATCGCTGAATTCAGAATTCATATTTACAGAGGTGCTGTCTTGTATTACGAGGGTAAAACCGATGAAAAACTTCCGGTTGTGAAAGCCACCAAATCAGCCATTCTTGGTATCATAGGCGGACAACTGGAACAGGTGAAACCTTTGATTGAGACGGAACGGGAGGATATTCTGGATTATATAGGACAGGCAGTGGTCAATCTGTCAGAACATAGCCAGTTTGCTTTGATTGAGCCAAATGGCTGATGAATGTGTTATAGAAAGAAATAGAAAGGATCTATTTGCCTGTAACGGTAAAGAGGTGAAACAGTTGCGGCATCAGAATAATCCATGTGGTATCTCAGGGAGAGATGGGCATGGATTATTTTTTGTGTAGCAGAAAAGTTTTGTGACCAAAGAAGTGCTGTGATGACAAAACAGGAAATGATTTTTCATTTTTTTGAACTATCCTATATGTGTAGCTACAAAACAAAGAGCAGGAGGTGTAGAAGTGTACCGGAACATCATACAGGAAAGCATAGAGTATATAGAAGCCCATTTAAAGTCTGAACTAACTGTTAAAGAATTAAGTGAAAGAGCCGGCTTTTCACTGTTTCATTATTATCGGGTGTTTCAGTCTGTGGTGGGTATGCCAGTCATGCAGTATATATTGCGCAGACGGCTGCTGAATGGAATCTATGAAATCAGCTGTGGCAATAAAATGGTCGATGTGGCTTTTGCATATGGATTTGATACATATGCAGGTTTTTATAAGGCTTTTTTACGTGAATTTGGTCGTACCCCTGCACAATTTTTAAAAACATATAAGGTGAAAAAGCCTTATGGAATCAATTTGTTTCAGGAGGAACACAGGATGGTGACACACAAAAAAATAGCAGAGATTTTGAGAAATTGGGGATTAGAGAAAGAACAAATCTCCGACATATTTTACGAAGGAAGCGGAAATCGAAATGATTCTGCCTTTTATGTGGGGGAGCAGTATGTCATCAAGTTCTCAGCGAATATGCAAACTTTGAAAACCCATATGGAATTGTCAAGGGTCTTGGGAGAAGCAGGATTATGGTCGGCATTGCCCGTCAAGACACTGGATGGGAAAGACCATATAGCAGAGGATGGGTTATTTTATTGTCTTACCAGACGATTGGCAGGACAGCAGTTGCAGGTGGGTGATCTGTATGAAGAAGGTGGTATGACAAAGGCACGTTACATTGGAGAAGTATTGGGACATCTTAGTCTGGCACTGGAGAAGGTGGACGTACCACTTCAGGAAGCCGATCTCTATGAAACGGTCACAAACTGGGCAATTCCTAAGATCAAGGGAAAACTCATGCTTCCTACAAAACTGCAGGTAGATTATCGGGAGATTTTTGGAAGGTTGTATCGGACACTCCCCATGCAGACCATACACCGTGACCCCAATCCAGGGAATCTGATTTTGGCAGAGGAGAAATGGGGCGTCATTGATTTTGAACTGAGTGAGCGAAACATCCGGATTTTTGACCCTTGTTATGCAGCCACCGCAATCTTATCCGAAAGCTTCGCAGATGCAGAGCAAGGCAAAAAAGAAAAATGGATTGCCATTTACCAAAATATTCTCTATGGATATGATGCAGTTGTGAGACTGACAGCAGAAGAAAAGCAGGCGATTCCCTATGTGGTGTTGTCCAATCAGCTGATCGCCACTGCATGGTTCATGGAGCAGGATAAGTACCGTGAGTTGTATGAAATCAATCGTAATATGACAGAGTGGATGGCAGGGCGGTTTGAAAAATTGAAGATAAAATAATGCGTGTTGCATTTTATTTCAAAATAGGAGAGAAAGCCTCAAAATACTGCATCAATCCACAACATATAAAAGCAAAAAACCCTGATCAATCAATGGATTGTTGATTGATCAGGGCATAAAAATAAGCTGCTGACGGGAATCGAACCCGTGACCTCCGCCTTACCAAGGCGACGCTCTACCGACTGAGCCACAGCAGCAACTTGATGTTGTCAACGTATCCCGCTGACAGTAGCTATCATACTACAGTCGGGAACGTTTGTCAACATTTTTTTCAAAAAAATATTTATTTTTTTCTAAGACAAGTGCAATTTGAAAAAATTGTGTCTGATTTGTGTATATTGTCACTTGTTTTGGGTGTTTTCATCGGTTGTGGAAAAACAGAATGTGATTCTTTCAGAGAAAAAGTTCATCAAAAGATACCTGAAAAATTTCCTTCAACAGTTTGATTTCATCTAGATAGATGTGTCGTTGCCCGACTTCCATTTTGGCAAGTGCACTTCTGGTAATATCACAGCCTTCTACCTGCAATCGGGCAGATAATTGCTCCTGTGTCATGCCGGATGCTTCCCGTATGGTACGTATTCGATTTCCAACTCTTTTTTCATATTCTGCATTCATTTTATAAAAACTCCTTCTTATTTCTGTTTTCTGTTATCACAATATGATATTGGAGGAATAGAAATGCACTTGTATAGGTGCAAAAAGTGATTGACAAGATTGTAATAAAAAGTTATACTGGATTTGCACTTATATAAGTGCAAACAAGTTATAGTTTAATAACATGAAACAAAGGAGGAGTGTAGGAAAGGAAATAAGATGATGGAGACATAAATTTTGCAGTTGTCAAAAATTGTTACAACACTTTGGAAAGGTAGGAGAGATAATGAACGAGAGAGAAGAAAAATATGTATATCATTCATCACAAATAGACAAAAAATATATTATTCTAGTAGATGTAATTACAGCATCTTTAGTATTGGGCATAAGTTTTATAATGAGTTTGCTGATTGAATATATGAATTATGGTACTACAAAATATTATGATTTTGATGAATATTCAAGCTTTATACTTATGCTGATTGTACTTACGCTAATCGTAGGGACAATTCTTGGATTTTATTTCGTGAATAATAGTGATAAATCGTTTATTGTAATTGAAAAAACAAAAGTGAGTGGAAGATTTTACATTACAAATCAAATTGGAAATCAAAGAGTTTCGCAGATGACATATGTTGATTTGGATTATAAGCAAATTACTAGTATTGATCAAATTGGCGAGGGTTTGATGATTCATGCACAGGGAACTACGTACACTATTCCTAGATTGTATAAACTTTCAGAAGCATATGAATTGGTACAGAAGTTTTATAAAAGCCACTTATAATATATCTGTTCGGGACGAGGTGATGTAATAGAATGAAAAGATATTTTATAAACGTTGTCTGCATTATGGTGTGCCTGTTTTTGGTGTCATGTGAAGAACCAGATAAAAGTCCAGTAGATTTAAGTGGAGTTACGTTGGTTGATGGAAAAATAAGTGAAGAAGACAAAGTTCAATCTTATTATATGAAGGATGATAAATGGCCATATGCAATCTATTACAATAAAGAGTATGATGTCCTGTATTATACGCATGCTGGTATCATTTATGTAGAAGTCAAAACAGGTCAATATAGTGTCAAATTTGTACAGGCCAATTAGTATCAGCTGGATTTAAGATGAAAAGTGAAAACGGACAGGCAGGAGTGATGGATATACTCTTGCCTGTTTTGCATAGATCAGATTTTTGGTATATGATTATTCGATGCCACTGATGATGTGGTATGGTGTTAGTGTGAATCCTCTATTATCCGGTATTGTTTTTCTGGTAAAGTATACATGACCATGTTTTTGAAAAATGATATATCGGTAATTGTATAACAGACAATAAAAAAATTAGATAATTGCGAAACTCTTTGAATAGAGTAAAAAACAGCCTGTCCATCAGAAATTTTTTACTAAAAAAACTCTGTGGAATGCCGGTACTTTATTTTTTGAGCAATAAGCGATAAAAAATATTAGTACCGCTGCATGGAACCGAAGCGAGAGCGTGTTTTTTTAGTAAAAAATTTTGATGAAAGGCGTTCGGTATCATAGTTTCGCAATTGTCTATAAAAAAGAATGGATGTAAGGGGGAGGCTTATGAGTCGATATCAGTTTTTCGCCAGCAATGCACCAATCAAAGAATATGATAATTTGAACATCAAAAAGATCACGATCCACAATGAGAGTGCCATATACATGAGAACACCCATGGATGAATGGCATGGGATGCGGATTATCCAGGAAGAAGATATGGCATTGACTGCTCCCTATACAGGGAAACCATATTGTAATTTTCTTGAGTGGTACTATAATGATGAAAATGCAGAAATCATTGTGGAGTTTGTGAAAGAGCATTTAGCCACCAATGCATCCATTGAACTTTGGAATACCTGGCTGGGAGATCGTTCTGTTGCCAAGAAGCGAAAAATACCAGTACAGGATTTGAAGGTAGATGATATTCGGGAAATATGGGGGAAAGATTCATTTGTGCAAAACGAGTGTTTGATTATCTACAAAGAATATTGGAAATAGCGGCAAATTCCCATCAGACGGACTTGAAATGAAAAAGTGGAAGCAGACAGGCAGGAGCGATTGAAAGACTCCTGCCTGTTTTGTGTAAAATGAAATTTTGGTACGGAGTGCCCGGATTTTTCCACGAAATCCCTTGAAATTGATTGACGAATTTCTATTTTGTGTTATGATGAAATTATACTGTTTTTTAGCAGGAACGGGAACCATTTTTGTTGGCTTCCTGATGACCCATACAAGGAGGACGTTTTTATGGCAGATATTGACATGAAAAATGGAACAAAAGAAGAAAAAATCGAAAAAGAATCTAAGAACTTTATTGAGATGGCCATTGAAAAGGATCTGGCAGAGGGCGTATATGACCATGTCCAGACCCGTTTCCCACCGGAGCCAAATGGCTTTCTGCATATCGGACATGCCAAGGCAATCCTGTTAAATGCAGGGCTGGCAAAGAAGTATGGCGGTAAGTTCAATCTTCGTTTTGATGATACCAACCCCACCAAGGAACGTGCAGAGTTCATGGAAGCCATTGCAGGCGATGTGAAGTGGCTGGGCGCAGATTATGAAGACCGCTTATTTTATGCATCTGACTATTTTCAGAAGATGTATGAGTGCGCCATTCTGTTGATCAAGAAGGGAAAGGCATATGTCTGCGACCTGTCTCAGGAAGAGTTTAAAGAATATAAAGGAGACTGGAATACACCGGGTAAGAACAGTCCATACAGAGATCGTTCCGTAGAGGAGAACCTGAAGCTGTTTGAGGAGATGAAGGAAGGCAAGTATGCAGACGGAAGCAAGGTACTGCGTGCCAAGATCGACATGACTTCTCCCAATGTGAACCTGCGTGATCCTGCCATTTATCGTATCATGAGAGCCAGCCATTACAACACCGGTGATACATGGTGCATTTATCCGGCATATGATTTTGCACATCCCATCGAGGATGCCATCGAGCATGTGACCCATTCCATCTGTACACTGGAGTTTGAGGATCACAGACCGTTGTATGACTGGGTACTGCGAGAGTGCGAGTTCCCGAACCCGCCCAGACAGATTGAGTTTGCCAAGATGTATATCACCCATGCGGTCACTGGAAAGCGTTATATCAAGAAACTGGTAGAGACTGGTGTGGTAGATGGATGGGATGATCCTCGTCTCATGACCATCAGTGCATTGCGCAGACGTGGTTTTACACCGGAGGCATTCCAGCAGTTTATTGAGATGGTGGGTGTGTCTAAGGCAACTTCTTCCGTGGACTTTGCCATGTTAGAGGCGTGCCTGAGAGATGACTTAAAGCCCAAGGCACCAAGAATGATGGCCATCTTAGACCCCATCAAGCTGATCATTGACAATTATCCGGAAGATCAGGTGGAATATATGGACATTGCCTATAACCCGGACAGACCGGAGCTTGGCACCCGTCAGGTACCATTTGCAAAGGAACTGTATATTGAGAGAGAGGACTTCATGGAAGAACCGGTAAAGAAGTATTTCCGTATGTTCCCGGGCAATGAGGTGCGTCTCATGAGTGCGTACTATGTGACCTGTACCGGTGTGGAGAAGGATGAAAATGGCAACATCATTGCGGTGCACGGCACATATGATCCACAGACCAGAGGCGGCGATGGTACCGCAGTGGGCAGAAAGGTGAAGGGAACCATTCACTGGGTGGCTGCACCAACCTGTAAGAAGGTGACAGTCCGTCTCATTGAGGATTTGATCGAAGAGGGCAAGGATGTGTACAATGAGGAAGATGGTACCATGAATCTGAATGAACATTCCCTCATTACACTGAAAGAGTGCCCGGTAGAACCGGAACTGGCAGAGGCAAAGGCGCAGGATCGGTTCCAGTTTGTACGAAACGGCTATTTCTGTGTAGACAATAAGCTGTCTGCACCAGGTGAGCCGGTATTTAACCGGATTGTATCTTTGAAGACCAGTTTCAAGCTGTAAGATCGTACCAGAGAGGGAAAGAGAAGCATGGCAGAAAAGATTTATATGATTCCCGTCAATGATGCGTTTGACAAGGACAGTGAGTGTCCGGTCTGCGTCATGTACAACGCATTGGAAAATGATGCCATTGACTTTGTGATGGGTCCCAGCTATATGGAGGATGATGTACGTTCTGAGACAGACCGTCAGGGCTTTTGCAGAGGACATATGAAGATGCTGTTGGAACAGCCCAATAAGCTGGGGCTGGCTTTGATGCTGCATACCCACACAAAGAAGGTGATTGCAGACACAGAGAAGCTGATGAAATCACCGTTAAAGGCAAAGTCTCTCTTTAAGAAGACAGAAGAGAGTCCGCTTTTACAGCATATGGAGGAATTGGAGCAGTCCTGTTATATTTGCAGGCGCATTGAAAATGTGTTCAGGCGGTATCTGACCACTACTTTGCAGCTGTATCATTCGGATGCTGCATTTCGGGACAAGTATGCTTCCTGCAAAGGTTTTTGCGGCACCCATTATGAGATGTTGTTGAAGGAAGGGCAGAAGGTACTTTCCGGGAAAGAGTTTGAAACATTTGTACAATTGACAAACAAGCTGTATCTGGACAATATGAAGCGTGTGGAAGAGGATCTGGCATGGTTTATTGAAAAGTATGATTATCGCAATGTAAACGAACCATGGAAGAATGCCAAGGATGCCATTCCCCGTACGGCAACAAAAGTCAACAGTATTTACAAAGAAGATACGATTGTGGCATCCAGAGTCAGTCATTAAACAGGTTTTGGATAGACAGAAACAGAATTTATCTGTAACTGGCGCCAGATTGTTTATCCGTTACAGATAGATTCAGAATGGGAGATGGATATGAGTTTAAGAAGAATCGCAGCAATGGTTCTTGGAGTGGCAGCGGCAGCTTCTATCGGCACCTGTGTCTGGATTCAGTCCCATGTGGATAGAGAGCCACCGGAGCTGATCATAGGCAACATTTTACAAGGGGTGACAGAAGAGGTAACAGATGAAGATTTGCTGGTGGATGTGACGGCAAAAGACAAACGTGATGGAGATTTGACCGATCAGGTGATGGTAGCAGAACGGGCTCTGACCGAAGAGGAGATGGAGGTCGTGTATGCGGTGACCGATGCAGCAGGTAACGTGACGTTAAAGCGTCGTGCCCTTCCTTTGACAGACGAAATCATTATGGCTAGTGGAGAGAAGGAGACAGAAGAGGAGTCTTCTGAAGAGGAAACAGAAAGCAGTAGTGTAGAAGAGACGGAAACAGAAACTGAGACAGAAGAATCCACAGAAGTTTCTACAGAAGAATCTATAGAAGAATCTATAGAAGAATCCACAGAAGAGTCTTCTGAAACTTCTGTAGAAGAGGAATCCCAGCCAGAGTCTGTATCAGAGCCAGAGGAACCGGAGACATCACCGGAAGAAAGCAGTGCAGAAGAAACAGCAGAGGAAACTACAGAGGAGACTGTGCCGGTAGAGACTGCTGATCCTGCCATTCCAGTGATTCGTCTGAAGCAGAATACGGTTACGTTGCCGGCTGGTACACCGTTTGAGTATGCCTCTTATATTGAATCGGTGACAGATGATAAGGATGACCAGTATCAGCTGTATCAGCATCTGGTAGTAACCGGATATTATGATGTAAGGACACCGGGCAGTTATCCGTTGCAGTACTGGGTAACAGATACCGATCGTCATGAGTCAGA
>JAFTGN010000025.1 GCA_017457865.1 Lachnospiraceae bacterium
AACGGCATATTTGGCATTTTGAGCATAAAGCGAAAAAAATATTAGTACCGCTGCTGTGAACATCATTCTTACGAATGATTCGAAGCGAAAGCGTGTTTTTTGAATAAAATTTCTGATAAAAGGCGTTCGGTAATATAGTTTCGCAATTGACTATTTACGCATCATTTTGCAGATACCAGTTCCCGGTTCAAACGGATGACCGCTTCCAACAGCTGTGCCACACCGTCTTCTTCATTGGTGCCTGTCATCACATCCGCTGCTTCCTTCACTTCCGGCCTTGCATTGCCCATTGCCACACCGCAGCCGCACTTTTCAATCATGGCCAGATCATTGGTGCTGTCTCCGCACGCCATCACTGCTTCCGGCCCAATGCCAAGAAGCCGTCCCAGCGCCAGCAGCGCTTCTCCTTTGTCACAACCTGCGTTGTTGATCTCAATATTGGCAGGTGTACCACCAGATACCACAATGTCTGTTCTGCCATCCAGCCACTGATAAGCCTCCTCCATCAGCACCGGATCTCCAAAGCTGGTGTTGATCTTATCCACCGGCTGTGGATGTGCCTGATAAAAAGAAAAAATATCCGAAACCACAGTTCGGGTAGACCTGACATATTCCAAAATAAAAGGATCCGGAATGGCTTTCTCCCAAAAAGACTGTTGTCTCTCATCACTGTATACCCGGTCTTCTATATATAACTCACAGGTACACTCCCGCTTCAAAAACCAGGGCATCAGTTCCAGCACCTTTTCCATCGGCAGACAGTTTCGATAAATGATTTCCCCGGTCTGTAAGTCTGCCACCTCTGCTCCATTGCTGCAAAGGCAGTACCGGACGCCTGGAATCGACAAAAATGCCTGAGGCACCCCCATCTTTGGTCTTCCTGTGGCAGGCAAAACTGTAATACCAGCCGATACCGCATCTGCAATGGCTTTTCGGGTACGAGCAGTGATTTCCTTTGCCTCATTGAATACCGTACCATCCATATCCAGTCCGATCAACTGTATCGGCACATGCTGGTATGCCTTCAGCTGTTCATATATCCCCATGTTTCTTATACTCCCATTCATTCTTTTGTAGGATTCTTATACAAGTTCGCTTCTATATAATCCACTCACAATTACAAGCAAAGTTTCTTTCTGTCTTTACTACACCTGTAATTCCGGCAGATGCTTACAACAGGTAATGGCCAGAGACCCCGGTCCAATGTGACACGCTACACTCAAAGACAATGGATTGATGAGAATCTCGTGTCCCGGAAATACCTCAGCCAGCTCCTGCCGCCACCGCTTGATTTCTTCTTCATTCATGGTATGGGCCATCATGATTTTGATCTGCTCCGGCGAGGCATCTCCACCAAATCTGGTCTGAATGTCCTTTAATATTGCATTAACCATGATTGCCTTTGCCTGTTTCACAGAACGAGCCTTGGCAAATGCATCTAATTTCTCACCCTGAATCTCCAATACTGGCTTGATGCGCAGTAATGTTCCTAGCGCTGCACCTGCCGGTGTGACTCTGCCGCCCTTTTTCAGATACTTTAATGTATCTACCATAATATAAATGCTGGAATCCATCTTGTGCAGTTCCAGAATGTGTTTGATTTCCTTTGCTGTCTTCCCCTGCTCTGCCAGTGCCTTTGCCTCTAAGACAGACTGACGCTGGGTCACGGAAATCCGCTGGTTGTTTACCACCTGCACCCGTCCGTCAAAATCCTGCGCCAGCATTGCCGCAGTTTCACAGGAACCGGACAGGCCACTGGACATCGGAATATGTACGATCTCATCATACTGTTCTAACAGGTCTTCCCACAAATTCAAAATATCCCCCGGCGACGGCTGGGAAGTATGGATTTCCGCATCCCCTTCCAGCTTTTCATAAAATGCCTCTTGCGTCAGACTGATATCCTCGAAAAACAAATCTTCTCCAATGTAAAATGGCATCGGCAACACAGAAACCCCCAGTTCCTTTGCCTCCTGCTGGGTAATTCCGCTGTTACTGTCTGTCATAATCGCTACTTTGCTCACATTTTCCTCCTTGTATCCCCCCAAGGGGTATCCCTTTACATTTTGTTATTTTGTAACTGTTCAGTGCTTTCACTGTTATGGGCAAAAATCCATTCCAAATCGACTTTGTTGATGGGATTTTTGCCTGCATTACTCGGGATTTTGCTTTGCAAAACCCTCGCGAAATATTGGCTCCTGAATAGTTACGTTATTTTCCTGATTAACCGCATTTTTCATCATCAGGGAACTCTTGATTCTATTTTACACTGAACTGAGAAAATCCTCTGTCAAAAGGAGATCACATAAGTCAGTACCTCCTCATACGGTTTTAAACTACCTGTATAAATATATAATGATGTTTCCACGCAGCTGTAAATGTCCATCAGGTTTGCACCATCTCCACTATACCTGGAAACAGTATGTGCAATTCTTGGTTCGCCATTTACAATGCCCATATACATTGCCACATGTCCTTTCATCAGCAACAGGGAACCTGCCGGAAGACTGCGAATCAATCCATCTCTTGTTTCTGTTCCCATTTGTTCCAGAGAAATGACCACTGCACCTGTGGCAGCCATATTGCCAGTATTTCTGGGCAGAAAAATCCCAAAGCATCGATATACTGCACCTACCGTAGAGGAACAATCATAATTCAAATGCTTATCTCCCCATCCATAAGACACGCCTACCATTTGCTGCATCCGCTGTGCGGCAGCTTCATAGGTATAAGGGAGATATCCATCTGAAATATCTTTTTCCACAGACAAAACCGTTTCTGTCAGTTCCAGCCTTCCTTCTCTGTTTACCGGATAGGAAATGCGCATAGTAGTATCATCCTTTTCCAGAAGAGGAAATGCAGTGCCCATCCGAAACGTATGCAGTCCTTCTATCTTCACATATGGCTCAATCACCACCGCCGGATGCTGCAATCCTTCCTGCCACTGCTGCAATACTCCATGTTCTGTCAGCCCCACACACTCTCTGGCAATCCAGCCTTTGTCATTGCTGCCAATGACATACACATACACTCCATCTGCTGACGTATGCAGGACCGCCACCATTTCTCCAATGAGAAACAGGCTTTCCTGCATGTAATCAAATGCCTGTGGACTGACTTCTGTCTGAAGGACTGCATCAGTGGGAAATATGCGCACATCTGCATTGTCTGTCAGAATGCCATATTGGACACTCACCCTCTCCGGTATGGCATCCAGATTCCGATTTGCCTCTATGGCACTTTGCTCCTCTGGTGTCAGTGCATGACCATTGCACCAGCTGCCTTCCGGAAAGGGAGCAGACAAAATCCAGTTTTGCACTTCTTCTCTGGTCAGATCCGAAACAGACAGCACATCATAACAACCCGATGCCGGATTGGACCATGTGGCAGTATTGATGGCCTGAATCTGCTCTTTTGTCAGGTCTGCTGATGTCACAAATTCTGGTTCTACAGAGGTATCACCGGTTTCCTCCGTGCTGCTTTCTGTCTCAGATTCTAATACAGTTTCTGTGACAGTCTCCTGTTGAGAAGATAATGCCTCAAACTGTTCCCTCTCTATAGATTCTTCTGTTCCTTCCACCGCATCTATGACCAAAATCCCTTTTGTCTGCAACGAATATTCCGATTCCGAAACCCTTTCCACAATACTTACTTCTATACTTTCAGGTGACCTGCTGCCGCATCCTGCAAGAACCATGGTTCCGCCAAGCAGCCACAAAAAATTCCATCTGCTGATTTTGTGCAACTCTGTTCTATTCTTCCTTTTCATATCCACTCCCCCAAACTCCATTCAAACTGTACTTGTCACTGTCTGGTACCTTTTTCAGTTTCCTGTTCTCCTCTGTACTTCCACAGTCCATGTCAGTTCTCATTGGTTTGGAATGGAATCAGCGTACGGCATCCAGTGCTTGCTGAATGTCCTCTATAATGTCTTCTGCATTTTCAATGCCCACAGAAAAACGGATCAGATCCGGCTGAACCCCAGCCTCTAATAGCTGCTCGTCGGATAACTGACGGTGGGTATGGCTTGCCGGATGCAGCACACAGGTACGGGCATCTGTTCACTGGAATCATATTCGAATGTGGTACTCTGATAAATGGGCAATACCCTCGGTTCTCCCTTCACCGGTGTAAAGCCTGCCTGTACACACATGTTTTCCCTTCTGTTCATATTCTGTTCATATTCTTCTCCATTCCGAAGTCCGGTGCATCTCTTCCACCATTTCTTCTATTCCATTCCTTTTTTATTCCCGAATTACAACAATTCCAGGGAACATCTCGCCATTCCGAAACCGATTGGCAAATCAGCCTGTCTTTTTCCGAACATTTCATCAGGCAGAGATACCCTTATTTTAGTATAGAATCCCCTGAAACGCAAGCATATTCTTCTCACATAAATCCTATGGCTTGTGACTCTATTTTGCACATTCTGTTTTGCACATTTTGAAAAACAGCTTTTCCATTTGGTGAAATTGGTATATAATAGGTTCAGCATGCAGTCCTGTCCGTCTGCCTGCTCAAAATCTGAGATTTTTAAGGAGTTACGTATGAAACATTTACTAAATCCTCTGGATTTTACAGTTGAAGAAACCAATCGACTGCTGGATCTTGCCAGTGACATTGAGAAACATCCTGACCGATACGCACATCTTTGTGATGGCAAAAAGATCGCCACACTTTTTTACGAGCCAAGTACCCGAACCAGACTAAGTTTTGAAGCCGCTATGATGAATCTGGGCGGCAAGGCACTGGGCTTTTCTGATGCCGCCAACAGTTCCGCTTCCAAGGGTGAGACCGTAGAAGATACCATCCGGGTAGTCAGCTGCTATGCAGACATCTGTGCCATGCGTCATCCAAAAGAAGGCGCACCTTACGTAGCTTCTCTTTTTTCCAGAATTCCCATCATCAATGCCGGCGACGGTGGACACCAGCACCCTACCCAGACACTGGCAGATCTTCTGACCATCCGTTCCCTGCAGGGTCGTCTGGACAATTTCACCATTGGTTTTTGCGGCGATCTGAAATTTGGACGTACCGTGCATTCTCTGATCAACGCACTGACTCGTTATTCTAATATCAAATTCATCCTCATTTCTCCACCTGAGTTGAAGGTTCCGGACTATGTGCGGGATGATGTATTGCAGGGATTTGAATATGAGGAAGTGACCAGTTTAGAGGAGGCCATGCCAAAGTTAGATGTATTATACATGACCCGGGTACAGCGTGAACGTTTCTTTAACGAAGAGGAATACATCCGTATGAAAGATTCTTACATTCTGGATGCAGAGAAGATGGCACTGGCAAAGGACAACACACTGGTGCTCCATCCACTGCCAAGAGTCAATGAAATCGCACCGGAAGTAGACAATGACCCCCGGGCAAGCTACTTCAAACAGGTACAGTACGCAGTTTATGTGAGAATGGCTTTGATTTTGACGCTGCTTGATCTGGCACCGGAATTGAACTGATGGGAGGAAATGCATTATGTTGAATATTAGTGGAATTGTAAATGGTGTGGTACTGGATCACATTCAGGCTGGCAAGAGCATGCAGATTTATAAATATCTGGGACTGGATAAATTAGACTGCCAGATTGCCATCATCAAAAATGTACGCAGTGACAAGATGGGCAAAAAAGACATCATCAAAATCGAATGCGGCATCGACACATTGAATCTGGATGTATTGGGTTATCTGGATCACAACATTACCATCAACATCATCTCTGATGGAAAGGTCTGTGACAAGATTCCCCTGACTCTGCCAAAGAAGATCACCAATGTGATCCGTTGTAAGAATCCACGTTGTATCACTTCCGTAGAGCCACACCTGCCTCATATCTTCCATCTGACTGATCCGGAGACAGAGCTATATCGGTGTGCCTATTGCGAGGAAAAATATCGATAACAAGTCCGCAGGTCAACCTCTCATCCACGGAGTCGATTGGAATGGATCTTGATCCGTAGACAAGCAACTGAATCGAACATTATGATTTTATCAAAAACCGGCAGTCCTGATCTAATCATTGATCCAGTTCCTGCCGGTTTTTCTATGGTTTCTCATCCTAACCCCACATCCAATGCCATCATCAGCACAAACCCTACTGCAAAGCATACTGCTCCTACATTGGAATGATTTCCTTCTGACAGTTCCGGGATCAATTCCTCCACCACCACATAAAACATGGCGCCTGCTGCAAAACTCAGCAGATAAGGAAGTACCGGTAGAAAAAATCCGGCTGCCAGAATGGTCAACACTGCCCCGATGGGTTCCACCACACCAGACAGCACCCCGTACAAAAATGTCTTTCCTTTTGGCATGCCCTCTGCCAGAAGAGGCATGGAGACAATCGCACCTTCCGGAAAATTCTGCAGGGCAATGCCAAGTGCCAGTGCCAACGCCCCTGCTGCACTGATCTGTGCATTGCCATACATCCAGCCTGCATAGACAATTCCCACTGCCATCCCTTCCGGTAAATTGTGTAATGTCACAGCCAGAATCAACTTGGTGGTCTTTTTCAATCCACTTCTTGGTCCTTCCTCGCTGCGATCTAAGTGCATGTGTGGAATCCACATATCCAATACAAGTAAAAATAACATACCAATCAGAAAACCAATGGATGCCGGAAGAAACGCCAGCTTTCCCAAGCCTTCCGATTGCTCCATGGCCGGAACCAGCAGACTGAAAAAAGATGCCGCCACCATAATCCCCGATGCGAATCCTGTCAGTGCATATTTCAATCGCTCACTCATGCCTCCCTTGAAAAAGAATACACACGCCGCACCAAGACTTGTACCGACCAAAGGAATCATGATGCCTTCTGCCATCGTAAACCACATATCGTCCTCCTTTATTTCGTGCTGATCTTTGTTTCGCAAAAGATCGACTTCTGAATCGTTCCCTTCGCTTTTCAATTCATTGTCTTTTGTTCCCTGTGTTACTTTATGCAGAATATCACTGCATGTGATCTATGCATTCCACTGTAATTTTTCCAATTCCTCTAAGAATCGCTCATATTCTTCCAAAATGATACACATTTCTGCACTTCCGGCACGAAGCCTGCGCAAAATTTCCTGACTGTCCATCCAGACTAGTTCGCTGATTTCCTCACGCTGAAAGGTCAGTCCTTCCATAGGAAAATTACTGCGCAGCACATAGACCGCATGAATCTCATTGTCATGAAATGGCTGTCCATGAAACTCCTCTACATATTCCATCCGATATTGAAACAGATAGGTCAAATCTTCTGCACAAACCGGCAGTCCCAGTTCCTCCTGCAATTCCCTGACTGCAGTAGACAAAAAAGTCTCACCGGCAGATACATGTCCCGCACTGGAGGTATCCAACTGATCCGGATGAGAATCCTTTTCATGGCTGCGCCTTTGCAGCAGTACATCAAAACTGCCATCTTCTCTTTTCGGTGAAATCACCCACATATGACTTGCCCCATGTAAATCTCCGTCTCTATGCACTTCACTGCGCAGTTTCCGCACACCGGTAGATGTTCCGGACTCATCCAGTATATCAAACCATTCTTCCATACGTTCCTCTCAGCAGATCTTATCCTCTGCTCTCTTTCCAAATAAACATGGATATCGCATAATTGCAGACATCCGTACAACCGAAAACCTCATGCATTGTAGCATGTACTTTCCCGTGCGTCAATCGTCAACCTGCCCAATTTCCTTGAAACAGCTGTGGAATCGTATCTCCATCTGGGACTGTAATACCATTATATTGCTTTTGCTTTTGTTCAAACAATTACTGCAATTAAAAAAATTTAGAAAATTTGCAAAAACTGCTTGACAAAGTTTGCGGGATGCGATATATTATTAGAGCAGCGGCGAGGCGTGGCTCAGTTTGGTAGAGCGCTGCGTTCGGGACGCAGAGGTCGCAAGTTCAAATCTTGTCGCCTCGACTGCTTTCTGGCTAGTTGGTCAAGGGGTTAAGACGTCGCCCTCTCACGGCGAAAACAGGGGTTCGATTCCCCTACTAGCTGCTCAGAATGTGATACATTCACATTCTTTGATATCCTCTTTTGAGGTTTTGTTTCAATTTTATATGGCTAGTTGGTCAAGGGGTTAAGACGTCGCCCTCTCACGGCGAAAACAGGGGTTCGATTCCCCTACTAGCTGCTGACTATTTGAAAGAATAGCCCAACCCGGAAAGTGCTGTAAATCATCTTTACAGCACTTTTTTTATAAGGAGGTTTTTATGATTTCAGACAATATTCACGCAGTGCAGTCGACCATTTGCCAGGCTTGTGTCCGCTCCGGCAGAGATGCTTCTGCTGTCACACTGATGGCAGTCAGCAAGACCAAACCCAATGAAATGCTGTTAGAAGCCTACGAAGCCGGGATGCGTGTCTTTGGTGAAAATTATGTACAGGAACTTTGCACCAAAATGGAAACACTGCCCGATACTTTCATCTGGCATATGATCGGACATCTGCAGCGCAACAAGGTAAAATATATCATTGGTAAAGTAGCGCTGATTCACTCCGTAGACTCTCTGCGTCTGGCAGAGCAGATAGAAAAAGAAGCCGCCAAGGCAGATGTCATTCAGGATATTTTGCTGGAAGTCAATGTGGCAGAAGAAGAAAGCAAGTGGGGCTTCACTTTAGAAAATGCCGGAGACATGGTCAGAACAATCTCTAGCTTTCCTCATCTGCGCATTAAGGGACTGATGACCTCTGCCCCCTACACATTGAATCCGGAAGAAAACCGTATTTATTTCAGACAACTGAAACAGTGTTTTGATGCCATCGGCAATCTGTCTATCCCAAATGTTTCCATGGAAGTGCTCTCTATGGGCATGACCGGTGATTATGAAGTAGCGGTAGAAGAAGGCGCCACACTGGTACGTGTGGGAACCGGCATCTTCGGGGAACGGAATTACAGCAAATAGGGTCGCATCCTGTGCGCAGCACTTTTTTGGTGACAAAATTTTTCTGTTATCTAAAAACAAGTCCGAGAGGAAATTTCAACTGTCTTTCTGTTAAGATTTCCTCCCGGACTTTTCGTTTGCGGATATCTATGATATTTTATGTCTTTATATGATGCTCATCGTAACTGTTCAGTCCCCTCACAGTTACGGGCAAAAATCCATTCCAAATCGACTCCGTCGATGGGATTTTTGCCTGCATGACTCAGGATTTTGCTTCGCAAAACCTTCGCGAAATATCGCCTCCTGAATAGTTGCTACTCTTCTTATTCCTGCATCGCCTGGTAAATCAGTCCTGCTACACGTTCTGACGCCTTTCCATCAAAATCATCAAAGAAACGTTCCGCAAAGGCTTTTACCTTTTCCTGTGCCAGATCCTGGTCGATGATCGCCTGCTCCAATGCTCTTTGTGTATAGAAGAATCTGCCTGGTACAAAGGATTCGAAATTGAAATAGAAATCACGATCTTTAATGTAACTCTTCAAGTCGAATGTGTAGAACAACATTGGAATATTCAGTAAGGAAGCTTCAAACACCAGAGAAGAATAATCCGTAATGATCAAATCCGTCACAAACAGCAGATCATTTAACTCGCTTTCCTCCGACAAATCCAATACCCGGTTCTCATATCCTTCCGGAATGGGGTGTTTGGTCTGTACAAACGGATGGTGCTTGATGATCAGGAAATACTCCTCTCCCACTGCATCCATAAATTCATCTACTTTGAAACGTCCCATCGGATACTTTGCATTTTCTCTCACATGACCACGGAACGTAGGCGCAAATAAGATGACCTTCTTACCCTGTAACTGTGGATACGCCTGGTAAAGTTTTCTGCGGGTTTCTGCCTTGTATGTCTCATCGAAGAAAATATCCGTACGGGGCACACCTGTGGCATAAATATTTCTGGTAGATACACCAAAACCTTCCGCATACCAAATGCTCACATTTTTAGAACTTACAGTGACATAATCATAATTTCGATGATTTCTGCTCTTTTGTGCCGTTCCCTTTGGTTTGCCCAGACGGGTAAATCCAAATGTCTTAAATGCACCGCATGCATGCCACAGCTGGAACACCTTTGTCTCTGCACGAAGATCAAAATAATGAATATACGGTGTATACTCATCCAGCAAAATCACTTTACTGGTGGCACACAACCATGCAAACCGTTCCAGGTCCTTCTTTGTCATTCCAAAAATATCTTTTGTATTCAGGTACGTCTGAATATCCAGAGAAGTATCATCTTTGATCTTCTCATACACAAACCCAAAGTTTCCAGATAATTCCTCTCTCCGGATGGAAATGAAAGAAACCCGATTCTCTGCCAGTGTCTCTGTCCTTTTATACCGCTGGAACATATAAACCAGATAACCGTATTTGGCTTTCTTCCACTGCTGTTTCCAATACGATCTTACATTTCGAACAGACAGCTGGTGCTGGCTGAAATAGTACAGCCTGGCATTGATATGTCCGATAAACTTTCGAAACTTATTTGCCTTTGTCTTCTTCGCCTTTCCCGCATAACCGATGATGCCAAAGGTGGCCATTAACGCATCAACGGCAAACCAGGGCAGCAGACACAATGCCACCACAAAAGAAATCCAGTGATACACCGTATTCAGCACCTTTTTCACCCGTGTACCCACAGACTTCTTCTCTGATGCCGCGATCCGCTTTTCTCTGCCTGATCTTGGTGTAAACACCAGACGATTCCCCTCTACCTGGCAGACAAAACAAGATTCATCCTGCTCCATCAGTTCCGGTGTCAGATCTACCGCAATCCCTTCCTCGTAGTAATCTCCATACAAGAGATTCAACTGCATGGAAATCGGTTCATTGGAACTTCTGCTCTTCCAGAACAGCCGGTCCAGAAGATATTCATAGTTACTGGTAATGGTCAGGATATCCTCATCCTCATTCTTCGTTACCTTGCGAATCACCAATGGCAGTCTTCTGTCCTCTATTCCATTGTCAAAGTATAGAATCAGCTTTGGTTTTGCAAGGTCATTGATGAAGTCAAATGTTCCGGTCAATTTCAAGCGAAAACGGTTCTCCCGAATATTGATTTCGTTGACACATATGTCATACCTCATTTCGTTACCCCTATTCCACGTCTTTCAACGCTCTTCCTTTTGTGTTTTTGAATTCTTGTGTGATCCAGTGTACCCTCTCTACACACCACAATGTATCATTTTACCATTGTCTTCCCAAAATGTAAAGCACAAAAACATGTGTATTTATACAAAAAATAGAGCATAAATTTACAGCCGGATATGCTCCCCATGTCTCCATGCAAGCATATTCGACTGCAAATGCATACACAATCAGTTCCCTGATTATGCTATGCCATATTTTGTGCTTCCACCAGATTGGTACTATTATACATTTCTCTTAAACGAGGCTTCTCAATCTTACCAGTTGCATTCCGTGGCACCTTGGTAAAGATAATCTTACGAGGACGCTTGTATCTTGGCATTCCCAGACAGAATTCATTTACCTCTTCTTCTGTCAGACTCATGCCTGGTTTGACTTCAATCACCGCTGCTGCAATTTCGCCCAGTCTTTCATCTGCCAGACCGATGACTGCCACATCCATAATGGCAGGATGCTGGCTTAAGAAATTCTCGATCTGCACCGGATACAGATTCTCGCCACCGCTGATGATCACATCTTTCTTTCTGTCCACCAGATAATAGAAACCATCTGCATCCTGTTCAGCCATATCGCCAGTATATAACCAGCCGTCATGGAGTACTTCTGCAGTCGCTTCCGGATTGTTAAAGTAGCAGGTCATCACACCGGGACCTTTCACTGCCAATTCACCTACTTCGCCCTGTGCCACCTCTGTACCATCCTGATGAATGATCTTGGCTTCCCATCCATATCCTGGAATGCCGATGGCGCCTACCTTATGGATATTCTCTACACCCAAATGGACGCAGCCTGGTCCGATAGACTCCGACAGACCATAATTGGTGTCATACTGATGGTGCGGAAATACCTCTTTCCATCTCTTGATCAGACTTTGGGGAACCGGTTGGGCACCGATGTGCATCAGTCTCCACTGGCTCAATTCATAATCTTCCAGATGAAGCTGTCCGCTCTCTAACGCCACCAGAATATCCTGTGCCCAGGGCACTAACAGCCATACAATGGTACATTTCTCATTGGAAATGGTCTCCAATATGGTCTTTGGGGTGACACCTTTTAATAAAACTGCCTTCCCGCCGCTGATCAAACTGCCAAACCAATGCATCTTGGCACCGGTATGATACAGAGGCGGAATACACAAGAACACGTCATCCTTCGTCTGCCCGTGGTGCATCTGCTCTGTTTTGGCAGAGTGCATCAGGCTCTCATGGTTATGTAAGATTGCCTTGGGAAATCCGGTGGTACCAGAAGAAAAATAAATGGCCGCATCATCTGCATCTGTCAGCTCCGGTCCCACATAATGAGAAGAACAGTTGGCTGTCAGTTCGTCATAAGAATCTGCAAACATCGGACAGTCCCGACCTGCGTAAATGAGCCAGCAGTTTCGGCTGATGATTTCCTCTTTTTCTTCAATTCTACCGATAAACTGAGGCCCAAAAATCAACGCATTGGCCTCGGATAATTTCAGACAATACTCAATTTCCTCTGCATCAAAACGGAAATTCATAGGCACCACAATGGCACCGGTCTTTAAAATACCAAAATAAATGGGCAGCCACTCTAAGCAGTTCATCATCAGAATCGCCACTTTGTCACCCTTACGGATGCCCCGCTCTGTCAACAGATTGGCAAAACGATTTGCTTTTTCATTAAACACATGCCATGTAATCTCTCTTCTGTAATGGGTCATGGTAGTCTGCTGGATCAGTTCAAACTCCCGCCAGGTCATACGCTTCTTTTCCTGAATATCGGGATTCACCTCTACCAGACACACATCAGATCCATACTGACTGGCATTTCTCTCTAAAAATTCTGTAATTGGCATAACTTTCCCTTTTCCGGCTGATGCCGGCTCTTTCCATATATTATTTAGGCGATTGCAAAACTTTTTATCAGACCAGAAGACAGCCTGCATATCAAAATTTTATTTGAACAGATAATCAATCGTATATTGTACTGCCTGAAAAAGTCATATTGCGAACGAAGACAGTACATAAACAAAACTGGATGTTCAAATAAAATTTTGATAAAAGGCATTCGGTATCACAGTTTTGCAATTGCCTACATATTATTCTTCTGCCAGCTGGTATCCTACCTCAAAGGCTTTCAGATTCACATCAACCGTCTTTGGCGGAACCGTATTGCGGATGACTGTCTCCCACTGGTCTTTGGTGTATGCCATATGTCTGGCAGCCACGCCCAGAATGATGGTATTGAATACTCTGGAATTCCCCAGCTTCAATGCTTCTGCCATAGAATCCACTGCAATGACCTTATACTGCGTGGAAAGTGTCTCAATGATACCTTCCGGATATTCTGCCTGACCAGTCACCACCGTCATCGGATCGATCCGCTGGTCATTGACAATGAGTACACCGTCTTTTTTCAGGAAATGTACATAACGCAGTGCCTCTAACCGTTCAAATGCAATGATCACATCTGCGCAGCCCTCTTCTACGATTGGTTCGGTCACTTCCTCTCCATACCGCACAAATGTCACTACACTGCCGCCTCTTTGTGCCATACCATGCACCTCGGAGAGCTTTACATCATAACCGGCATCCAATGCCAGACCACCTAATATACGGCTGGTCAGCAATGTTCCCTGACCACCTACGCCTACTATCATAATATTTGTCACTGCCATTATTTCGCCCCTCCATTCGGTGTAAATCCAATCGCCCCAAACTTACAGTTCTTCATGCAAAGACCGCATCCGTTGCACATGGTGGCATCAATCTTTACGATGCCTTCCTGTGTTTTGGTCATAGCCGGACATCCGGATACCATACACATGCCGCACTTTTTGCACTTGTCTGCTTCTACATAGCACTTGCCCTTTGGTTTGAATTCCTTTAACAGCGCACATGGGGACTTTGTAATAATGACAGATACGGCCTCTCTTGCCACTTCTCTCTTGATCAGCTGTGCCAGCTCCTCGATTTCAAATGCATCGATCTCATATACATGTTCAATGCCCATTGCCTTACACAGATTATAAATGTCAATGGCATAGGTAGGCTCTCCCTGTAAAGTCTTACCGGTAGCCGCATGATCCTGATGACCGGTCATACCGGTTGTAGAGTTGTCCAGAATGATCACCGTTCCGGTTGCTTTGTTGTAGACCATATTCATCAGAGAGTTTACACCTGTATGCAGGAAAGTAGAATCTCCAATGACTGCCACCCAATCCTTGATGTAATCTCTGCCTTTTGCCTTTTCCATTCCATGAAGAGTGGAAATGCTGGCACCCATACAGACAGTAGTATCTACTACATTCAGTGGTGCTACTGCACCTAATGTATAACAGCCGATGTCACCTGCCGCATGCAGTTTCAGCTTCTTCAAAACAGAGTATACACTTCTGTGTGGACATCCCGGACAGAGAATCGGCGGACGTGCCGGTACCTGTGCCGGTGCAGTCAGGTTCAGTTCCTCGCCACCGATGGCCTTCCGCAACATGTTGGTGCTGTACTCGCCCTGAATGGTCAGCAATTCCTTACCCACTGCCGAAATCCCCCATGACTTGACCTGTTCCTCAATCACCGGCTCCAACTCTTCGATGACATACAGTTTGTCCACCTTGGATGCAAACTCTTCGATCAGTTTTCTTGGCAATGGATGGACCAGACCAAGCTTCAATACCGAGGCATCCGGAAATGCCTCCCGTACATACTGATAGGGAATCCCGCTTGTAATAAAACCTATGGATGTATCACGATATTCTACACGATTGATAGCCATGGAAGATGCATCCTCTGCCATCTGCTTCATACGCTGTTCTACTACCACATGCCGCTTGATGGCATTGGCAGGCATCATGACATTTTTCTGCACATTGCGCTCGTATGGCTTGTCCGGAATCTCTTCTCTCTCTTCCAGATTGACGATACCCTGAGAATGAGACAGACGAGTGGTGGTCCGAAGCATCACGGGCGTATCATATTTCTCACTATATTCAAATGCCAGTTTTGTGAACACACGGGCTTCCTCGCTGTCAGAAGGCTCCATGACAGGAATCATCCCAGCTCTGGCAACCATACGGGAATCCTGTTCATTCTGGGAACTGTAAATTCCCGGATCATCTGCTGCCACCAGCACCAATCCTCCATTGACGCCACTGTATGCAATGGTAAACAACGGGTCTGCTGCTACATTGACACCTACCAGCTTCATAGATGCCAGTGCTCTCACACCGGAGATAGAAGCACCAATGGCCACTTCCATTGCGACTTTTTCATTGGGAGACCACTCTGCGTAAATCTCCGGATACTTGACAATATTCTCACTGATCTCTGTACTAGGGGTACCCGGATACGCTGCAGAAACTTTCACGCCAGCTTCATAAGCACCTCTGGCGATGGCTGCATTTCCTAACATAATCTGTTTCTGACTCACAAAAACCTGCCTTTCCTGCACAGTTCCCATCATAATGTTCCTGCGCAATCCCTTATATTTTCTTCTGAAAAAGCTTCTGATTTTCTGATGCATATCCTGCTTCCTGACTGTTCCGACTCCACACAGTTCTCCTGCTCTCATTCTATGTATGCACAGATATCTGCGCCGAAAATAGTTCCGGCGCAGATTCCAAACCTCATTATGCTTTTTTCATGTTTTCCAACAGTTGCAAGCGATTGCCACTGTTTATGTCTTATAGATGCAGCAACTGTATCTTCATACACACAACTGCAAATATATATTATTATACATCTTCTCAATAGAAAGGAAAAGAGTTTTTTGTCATTTTACACAGATTTTATTCTAATATTCCTGTTTTTTCTTCCATATTTATTTGTCATAGCAGGAAAACAGCTTGTTCATTTCCTTCTCATCCGGTTTCCACTGCTTTGGTGTGAGCAGGCTCACTACCGGTACCAGAACCAGACTGGCCAGCATGGTAAATGCACCGCAGTTGATCGGAGATGCAAAGAACTTCAGGTACATATTGGCAACGGTCACGCCCACACCAAAGAGGAACGTCACCCATACGGATAACTTGGTCACGCCCTTCCAATACAGACCATATAAGAATGGCGCCAGGAATGCGCCTGCAAGTGCCCCCCAGGAAATGCCCATCAACTGTGCAATAAAGGTAGGCGGATCCAGTGCGATCACCACAGAGATCAAAATAAAGAACACAATGAAAATACGCATAATCAACAACTGTTTTTTGCTGTCCATCTTCTCTTTCATTGCTGGCTGGATCAGATCCAGTGTCAAAGTGGAACTGGATGTGAGCACCAGAGAAGACAAAGTAGACATAGAAGCAGACAATACCAGCACAATGACCACACCAATCAAAATCTCAGGTAAAGTGGAAAGCATTTGTGGTACGATCTTGTCAAATGCCACATTGCCATCTGCCTTATAAATAGCTGGAGAATCAAACAAACGCCCAAAACCGCCCAGGAAATAACTGCCACCTGCCACGATCACTGCAAATACAGTAGACACGATGGTACCGATCTTCACAGACTTATCACTGTCAATAGCATAGAACTTACCAACCATCTGAGGCAATCCCCATGTACCAAGAGAAGTCAGGATGACCACGCCCAGCAGGTTTCTTGGGTCTGTACCAAACAGTGCGGTAAACTTGCCCACCTGACCTGCGGTAGCGGGAATATCACTTTCAATCTGGGACAACGCAGATACCGCTGCAGACAGCCCCCCCTGGTTATGCAGTACGCCAATAATCACAGCTGCAATACCAAACAACATGAAAATACCCTGAATAAAATCATTGATGGCTGTTGCCATGTAACCACCTAAGATCACATACACACCTGTCAATGTGGCCATAATGATCACACACACACGATAATCGATATTAAATGCCATCTCAAACAGATTGGACAGACCATTGTATACAGATGCGGTATATGGAATCAAAAATACAAATACAATGACAGATGCCACAATCTTCAGTGCATTGCTGTCATAACGCTTTCCAAAGAAATCCGGCATAGTGGCAGAATCCACTGCCTTGGTCATGATACGAGTACGTCTGCCCAGTACCATCCATGCCAGCAGAGAACCGATGACTGCATTGCCGATCCCGATCCAGGTCGATGACATCCCATATTTCCATCCAAACTGTCCGGCATACCCGATGAATACCACTGCGGAAAAATAAGAAGTACCATAGGCAAAAGCGGTCATCCAAGGCCCAACTTTTCTGCCGCCTAACACAAATCCATTGACGTTAGTTGCGTGCTTCCTGCTGTAAATTCCCACTGCTACCATTACAGCGAAAAACAACAGCATGAAAATAATCTTTACTACCATAATTTTATCCTCCGTTTCTTCACATTGCTTCATTGCAGATAAAAACGTGACGCTTTAAAGCAGTGAAGTGATACAAAAACAGTATGCCATATGTGATTGTTTTTGTCAATTATATTTTGCGTACAAGGAAAAATTGTAGCATATTATACAAAAAAAGAGGAAAGAAAGCAAGTTTTCCTTCCTCTTTTTTATGCAATATTACGCACTCTCCTCCTTGTGCCTACAAGATTCCGGTGTACACCCAAAATACTCCAGAAAGCTTCTCCCAAAATAAGAATTGTTGGAAAATCCCACTTCTCTGGCAATCTGGGTAATCTTCATACTGGTAGTCTCCAATAACTCCTTTGCCTTTGCCATCCGTACATCCCGTATAAACCGGTTCAGATTCACTCCTGTTTCTTCCTTAAACACACTGCTTAAATATCCCGGAGAAAGATAAACCATTCCAGCCAGCATTTCTGTATTCAGATTTTCCCCATAATGATAATAAACATAGTTTTTCACCTCAGATATTTCCTTTCGAGACCCTCTTTCATTCTCCTCTACATAACACTCCAATTTTTCAATGGTTCGTTCCACAATGGTCAATACTTCTCCAATGGTCCGACAGTGATATAGATCATCAATTTCTTTTGCCAGCGCAGTCTCCTCTGCATCTGGAATCACATCATAAATCTCTTTCAGAATATTGGAAAACACAAACTTTACATACATTTCAGAAAACTTTTGGCTGCTTCCATACTTTGCTTTCAGCAGTTCAAAGTTCTGATGAAGCCTGTTCAAATCTTTATAACGAATGTTCTCAGAAATATTTCGTAAAATCTCACTTTCCATTTCTGCTGTAATTTCCACTACGGCTTCTGCCTCTCCATTCAGGTACACATGACGGCCAAGTTGATAAAACCGCTCCCCTAACAACTGTTCCATCTGGGAAAATTCCCTTGGCAAAGCTTCATAAACCGTCAATTCTCTACTGACTGCAAAACAACATTCCACCTGATAACTACTTTGAAAGAAACGATACAACTGCTCTGCAATATTTCTGCCGTCACTGTATCGCTCCTGCACAAAAAATACCGCTTCAAAAGCATTCAAATTCAGATAATACAACCGTCGGTTCAAATGTTCCGTCAACGCTTCCATAAACGGCTTTTCGTCCAACTCAAAAAAAGCGGTATCGCTGTTTGCCAGAATCATCCGGTGAAAACGGATGGTTCCATGCCCCTGCTTCACTGACAACAGACCACTTTTTTCCAGAAATTCTCCATTGCCTGTATATAGATAATTCAACAAAAAATAATTCCGCAGGTGTCCCTTTGTGGTATTGTCCTCCTGTTTTTTCTCATTTCTCTGTCGAATGGCTTCCATCACCCGAAGAAATGCCGCATGAAATTCCGCAGGGTCAACAGGTTTTAATACATAATCCGATACTCCATACCGCATAGCCTCTTTGGCAAACGCGAAATCCCCATACCCGCTGCAAATCACCATTTCCAACTCCGGATCAAGTGCTCTTGCCTTTCCCGCCAGTTCAATGCCAGTCATACCAGGCATCTTCACATCGGTAAACAAAATATCCACTGACTCCTCCTTCAATAAGTCCAGTGCATCTTCTCCATTTCCAGCCTGCAAAATACGAAACGTGCCTTCCTCCCGGTTTAACAGAAGCCGGATGCCTTCCCGTTCAATTTTTTCATCGTCTACGATCAATATTGTAAGCATATTCTTCGTCCTCCATTCAGAAAAAACTGCGGTGTAAAAGTTCCCCCTTACACCGCAGCCCAATCCCTGTCTGTGAGACAATGGGATATGTTTAACCTTTTACTGCACCTGCCACCACACCTTCGATAATGTATTTCTGACAAGCCAGATAGAAAATGATAATCGGTACAATGGACAAAACAAGTGTACCCATCATGGCACCCATATCTACGGAACCGTATCCGCCCTTCAGATACTGTACTGCCATCGGAACCGTTTTCCATCTTCTGGCATCCAGTACCAGAGATGGCAAAAGGTAATCGTTCCATACCCACATCGCCTGTAAAATTGCCACTGTTACACAAGTTGGTTTGCAAATCGGCAACACGATCTGAAAAAAAGTCTGCAATGGTGTACATCCATCAATCATGGCAGCCTCTTCGATTTCCAACGGAATAGATTTCATAAATCCGGTAAACATGAAAACAGACAAACCCGCTCCAAATCCCAGATAGATGATCACAATGCCCACAGGATTACCCAGATGCAGCATATTTGCAATCTTAGATAAAGTGTACATCTCCATCTGGAATGGCACCACCATAGCAAACAGGCACAAAGTATAGATCAAAGAAGTGACCTTTGTTTTCACACGGCAAATATACCATGCACACATAGAGCAGCAGAGAATCATGGCCAATACAGAAAATACCGTAATGAATAAGCTGACCCCAAATGCCTGAATCAGATTGGTCTGCTGGATCCCTCTCACATAGTTCTCCAATCCTACAAACATCTTTTCAGATGGAAGTTTGAATGGATACTTACTGATGTACTGCTTCTTTTTAAAAGAATTGATGACCACCAGTACAATAGGATACACATAAGCAAGAGAAATCAATGTAAAAATGACCGTCAAAAGAGGTCCATGTTTTGTTTTTTTCTTTTCCATTACTGCTGCACCTCCTTAGAACGGGTCAATCTGTTTTGTACCATGGCGATGATCGCCACCAGAATAAAGAAGATGACCGCCTTTGCCTGTCCCACTCCTTCATAACCGGTTCGTCCATAAAACGTATAGTAAATATTCAGAGCCAGCATTTCTGACATCTTGGAGGGGGCTCCATTGGTTAGTGCCAGGTTCTGGTCAAACAGTTTAAAGCCGTTGGTCAGCGTCAGGAACGTACAAATGGTGATAGACGGCATAATCATGGGAATGGTAATGTAACGCAACACCTGCCACTTGGAAGCGCCATCGATAGCTGCTGCTTCTACCAGATCCCCCGGAATATTCTGGATACCCGCAATATAAATGATCATCATATAACCAACCTGCTGCCACAGCATCAGGATAATCAATCCCCAAAAGCCATATGCAGACGTGTAGGTTAGTGTCTTTCCAAAATATGCCAATACACCGTTTAGCAACAGCTGCCAGATGTAACCCAGAATCAAACCACCGATCAGATTTGGCATAAAAAACACAGTTCTAAATATGTTCGTTCCCGCAAACCCTTTTGTCAACAATTTTGCCACTACGAAAGCAAGCACATTGATCAACAACACAGACGCCACGGTAAATGCTGCCGTATACCATGCGGCATGCAGGAAGGTAGGATCCTGAAACGCTTTTACATAATTACTGAGTCCAACAAATTTTGCATCAATTACTGTAGTGAATTTACAGAAAGAAAGGTAAATTCCCAAAATAAATGGGGCAATAAAACCAATGGTAAATGCAATCATTGTTGGAAGGACAAATATGGGGAAATATTTTTTAATTGACTTTTCCATACATACCTCCAGGTTTTGGATCAATTTCACATACAACAGAGGGCAGGCAGTTTCTTCCTGCCTGCCCTCTGCAAGTTTACTCATTTTGATGTGATTTTACGATTACTCGTTTGCTGCCTGATACTCAGTTGCCCATCCGTCTACGAATGCGGTCACTACATCGTCCCAGTCACCGGTGCCCTGTGCATACTCTAACAATGCAGAACCCACACCATTCTTCCAGTTTTCAGAAGGCATGGTTGTAAAGTTCCAGGATACAGCAGTCTTTCCAGCCTTGGTATATTCATCATTTGCAGCTACCAGAGGATTGGATGGCAGATACTCGTCAAATGTGGTAAATGGAGTCACAAATCCCATCTCATTTGCCAGCATATCACGCCCTGCGTCACTCTCTACAACCCACTGTAAGAAGTCTAATGTGGCCTGAATGTCTTCTTCAGAAGCCTTGCTGTTGACACACCAGTAGTTTTCAGAACCGGTACACAGACCTTCATTTTCTTCATCCTCACCACCGATGTAGATTGGCAACATACCCATATCTTCATCTGCTACTTCCATATCTTTGATGTCGTTGTATGCCCAGGTACCATTCTGATAGAAAACAGCCTCACCCAGTGCAAACTCAGAAGCAGCATCTTCGCCTGTCTTGGAAGACAACATAGATGGCTCACAGGTCGCATTGTTGATATACAGATCCCAGATTGCCTTATAGTTATCTAAGTAAGTACCCTTGATGGCATCTGTAGAGCTGATGCCGTCTGCCAGATATTCATAATAAATTGGCAGGTTTGCCAAGTGGGTCTTAAATCTCCAGTCAGAAGAAGAATCCATACCAGCAGAAGTAAATGCACCTTCTACGCCAAGTTCATCTTTACGTGCCTGAATGTCTTCTGCTACGTCCTTCAATGCCTCAAAATTGTTCAGTTCATCAATAGAAGTGATCACTGCATCATCCAATGCAAAATAGTCATTCAACAGTGCCTTATTGTAAATGATACCATATGTTTCAATTACATAAGCAATGCCTTTTACTGCATCTCCTTCTTTTAACACGTAATCATCACTTGCAATGTCTTTGTATACTGCACTGTCGGAAAGGTCATAGCAATAATCCTTCCAGGAAGCCAAACCTACCGGACCATTTACCTGGAATAAAGTAGGTGCCTCATCTTTTGCCATCTCGGACTTCAGTGTGGACTCATATGTACCGGAAGCAGCTGTCTGTACATCTACCTGTACCCCAGTCTCATCTGTATAAGTCTTTGCCAGTTCTACCCACTGCTCAGCCTGCTCTGGTTTGAAGTTTAAGTAGTAAACTTTTCCAGTAGAAGCAGTCTTACCGGATGCTGCTCCAGACTCTGTTCCTGGTTCTGTCTTACTGCCACATCCTGCAAACACAGAACCTGCCATCAAAACAGCCAATGCCAACGCTGTAATCTTTTTTGCTTTCATAATAGAATCCTCCTTTTTCTTACCAGCAGCAAAGATGCTTCGTGACTGGATTCCCGTTCTCCTCCTGTTGGATCCCCAGTAAGCATTTGTTCTGTCATAGGAATGTCCCATGACAGTTTTTCTTTGCTGTTTTCTGATAGTTCTATTATAAACACCAACAGGGCATTTTAGAAATAACAAAAATCTCCAAAACATATCAAATTTTCACGAATACGCTAAAGTCATTCCGCTTTTTTTATATTTTTTCACCAAAACATCCCCTTTCAGGCAATGGCAAAATGCCATATCCAAAAGGGGATGAGTGTGTATCTTTATTTGTTTTTGATATCTCTCTGGTTATCCAACGGCTTCCGCATCCGCACCACGTCCAGTGACCTGTAAATAAAACTCTGCTTCTGACACATTCATATAGGGATTCAGCCACAGAAGACCGATTCCCAGTGTAAAGATACACAAGAACGCCCATCCGATAAAACTCAAATGCAGCAAGAACAAATCCATCTTGTGTCCGTCCATCAATTCCTTCGAACGTTCTATTGCTTCCGAAATTCCCATATCCGGATACTCAGCCATCAGATACGGTGCCATGGCATACCGATATGCGGCAATGATACCCGGAATGACAAGCAGCAACGACCACAAAAATACTTTCAAAAATGTAAACCATTGCAGCCCAAATGCTTTCCAGATGATTCCCTTATGTGCAAACAGCTCGGAAACACCGCCATCTACACCCAGAGACAGCTTCACACAATACTGACAGTATCCCAGTTGGATCATACCACCGACCAGAAACACAATGATGGTATACACTGCCAGAAAAGGCAGTATCATCAGAAAAACATGCCATACCTGTTCCAACACCGGATACCGATCCAACATAGCCTGCCAGCTATCCAAATCCATATTATTGCTGCTACTGCCAGCGAAGGAACCAGAACCACCCGTTCCGCCTAACAGTGCTGCCACAAATGTCACCAGAATGGCAGATCCCCAGTGTCCGGACAATGCCCGCCTTGCCCTGCTTCTTAATATGCTCAAATCCATACCATACCTCCCGTAAAAATTTGTATATATTCAGTATAGCATCTTTCTTTACAAAAACAAGGGTATGCTTCTGACAATTCTACAACTTTCTTTCCTCTGAAAACAAATGAGAAGAATACCGTAGGGTAGTGTTCTCTCAGCAGCAATGGCATTTACATCAAAGTGATAGATCTCCTAGCTATTTGCTGCAAAATCTTTCCAATTCCTCCAGTACCCGGTCTACTTCCTGGGGTTCTAACCCTCCACAACACATCTTGTGAGAATCCCAGTACACAAGTAAAAAATCTCCCTGCACCATTGTTCCCATCAATTTTCCCGCCAGTACATTTTCTGTCAAATCTCCACTTGCTTTAGCATCCGCATATCCCATCAGTGCCACACCACAGTCTGCGCCAAAGGCAATCAGAGAATGGGACCAGCATCGTTTCACCTGCGTGGCATGTAAAACCTGCTCCAGTGTTTCTTCTGTCCATTCTCCTATGCAAACCGGCACCACACTGCCATCTGCCTGCATCAATATTGCATTTTCCATTTTTATGCTCCGTTCTTTCCCTATACAGCGCCAAAGCAACTACAAACGACCGCCTTTTGTCCGGTTCATGATACCGCTCCTGCACTGTGCTTTTGTATCGTTGGATTACAGTCCCAGTTCCCTGATGACCTGCTTCACAAACTCCGTATCACTATGTGGATATTTTACCCCGTTTTCTTCCTGATACGTCTCATGTCCCAGACCGATGATGGTGATCAGATCGCCCGGCTGTGCATGGGTGATGGCATAACGGATGGCATCCTGACGTTTCGGAATGACAAGATACGACCCTTCTGTCTTATCCAACCCTACATGGATGTCTTTTAAAATCTCCTCGAATGTCTCCCAACGGTTATGACCTGCTGTGACGATGCTCAAATCTGCCAGACGGCCGCTTGCTTCCCCCATCTCGTACCGGCGGGACTTAGAACGGTTTCCGTCTGCCCCAAATACACAAACCAGACGTTTGGGTCGATACTCCCTCAGCGCTTCCAAATGGTTTCTGGTGCTGTACCCATTGTGGGCAAAATCCACACAGACCTTAAACTCTGGAGATTCATATACAATGTCAAATCTTCCTTTGATATGCACATCTGCCAGTGCTTCATTCATCTCCTCGACTGTCACTCCCATCCGGTGTGCCACGCACACTGCTGCCAGTGCATTGTATTCATTGAAATCCCCCGGCAGTCCCAGATGAATGGCACCCTCAAACCCGTCCGGTCCGGTCACTTCAAAATCCAGCCCCGGCTTGCCCTCTGCAAAAGTCTTCACCAGATGACTGCCCTGATAGTCTGCCTGCTTCTTTGTGCTGTATCCCACATATGGCACCGTAATCTGTGCCAGCAATGCCTCTGTATGGGAATCGTCCAGATTGACCACACCCAGCTTGCTGTGCTCTACCAGCTGTGCCTTACAGTACAGATACTCCGCAAAATCCTTATGCTCATTAGGACCAATGTGATCTCCCTCGGAAATGTTCGTCCAGATGCCATAATCGAACGTAAATCCATCCACTCTGTGCTGTTTCATGCCCTGGGAGGATACTTCAATCACTACATGGGTACAGCCGGCATCTACCATCTGCCGCAGATACATCTGCAATTCCATGGGATCCGGTGTAGTATTGTTCAACTCATGTACCTCTGTATCAATGATTGCTCCATTGGTACCGATGGTACCGGTACGTAAACCGGCACAGCGGAGCATATCTGCCAGCATATGGGTGGTAGTGGTCTTTCCTTTTGAACCAGTGATCCCGATGGTAGTCAGCTGCTCTGCCGGATATCCATACCACGCACATGCCAGAAGCGGCAGTACCGTTCTGGTGTCCTCTACTTGAATCACTGCTGCATGTGCCACCCCTTCTACCGGATGCTCTGTGACGATCAGAGCGGCACCTTTCTCATCGATCTCCTGCACACAGTTGTGGGTATCAAACCTGGCCCCCTGAATGCAGATAAAAACATCACCCGCCTTTACCTGGCGGTTATCATGGGAGATGCCTGTTACCTCTCTCTCCGGATTTCCCTGTATCCATGTATAGGAAATGCGTTCCAGCAAAGTTGCAATTTTCATACTCTTCTCCATTCTAAATTCTTTTTCTCCTGATTTTGTAACCATTGATTCCAAACAGATCCAACCCTACGTTCATCATACCAAAATTCAGTCATAAATCAAGTATTCTGGAAAAAATACTTAATTCTGCCAACACTACAAAATATTACAAAAATTTAAGAACCCTGCAAGGTTGCAATTTTGCCCAAAAGGCAATATAATGTTTTTGATTGTCTTTTCATAAGACATCGTAACGGTTTAGTCATGCACCAGATCATGATTTCTGAACCATTACGAAACAACCGTTTCACCATCCGGAATGCAATATGGAATTCCGGTCAAAAGAGAACAGAAATGAGGGATACTATGGCTTGCGAAATCAACACTGCTTATCATAAGTTGGGCATTGACATCGGTTCTACCACTGTCAAAATTGCCATTCTCAACCAGAACAACGATATACTCTTTTCCGATTACGAGAGACATTATGCAAATATTCAGGAAACTCTGGCAGAACTGTTGCGCAGAGCATATGAGGCACTGGGTCCTATGACTCTGTCCCCTGCCATTACCGGCTCTGGTGGACTGACATTATCTCAGCATTTGAAAGTGCCCTTTGTACAGGAAGTGGTATCTGTAGCCACCTCTTTACAGGATTATGCCCCTCATACAGATGTGGCAATCGAGCTTGGCGGTGAAGATGCCAAGATCATTTATTTTACCGGCGGCATCGACCAGCGTATGAATGGCATCTGCGCCGGTGGTACCGGTTCCTTTATTGACCAGATGGCTTCTCTGTTACAGACAGACGCTTCTGGTCTGAATGAGTATGCAAAAAATTATAAGGCCATTTATCCCATTGCAGCCCGGTGCGGCGTATTTGCCAAGACAGATATCCAGCCGCTGATCAATGAGGGGGCCACCAGAGAGGATTTGGCTGCTTCCATTTTTCAGGCAGTGGTAAACCAGACTATTTCCGGACTGGCCTGCGGCAAGCCCATCCGTGGAAATGTAGCATTCCTCGGTGGTCCTCTCCATTTCCTGGATCAGCTGCGCGCCCGTTTCATTGATACACTGGGTCTGACCGGTGATGCCATCATCGCACCGGATCATTCCCATCTGTTTGCTGCCATCGGTGCTGCTATGAACAACAAACCGGAAGTCCAGATTTCCATCGAAGATCTGCACCGTCAGCTGAAAGAAGGCATTGCCATGGAATTCGAGGTCAAGCGCCTTGAGCCATTGTTTGCCGATCAGGCCGCTTTTGAGTCATTTGAGGCACGCCACAACCAGCATACTGTGAAAAAAGGAGATTTGGCTTCCTATCACGGTAACTGCTACCTGGGCATCGATGCCGGTTCTACCACTACGAAAGTGGCACTAGTAGGAGAAGACGGCACCTTACTGTATTCTTTCTATAATAATAACAATGGTAGTCCTCTGTCTACCACTGTGACTGCCCTTCGCCAGATTTATGAACAGTTGCCAAAGGATGCCAAAATCGTGTACTCCTGCTCCACCGGTTACGGGGAGGCGCTGATCAAATCTGCGTTGATGTTAGACGAGGGTGAAGTGGAGACCATTGCCCACTACAAAGCGGCTGCTTTTTTCCAGCCGGATGTAGACTGTATCTTAGACATCGGCGGTCAGGATATGAAATGTATTCGCATCAAAAACCAGACTGTTGACAGCGTCCAGTTAAATGAGGCATGTTCCTCCGGCTGTGGTTCCTTTATTGAGACATTTGCAAAATCTCTGAACTACAGCATCGTAGACTTTGCACAGGCGGCATTATTTGCCAAGAACCCCATCGACTTAGGAACCCGCTGTACCGTATTTATGAATTCCAATGTGAAGCAGGCACAAAAGGAAGGCGCAACCGTAGAGGATATCTCTGCCGGTCTGGCATATTCTGTCATCAAAAATGCCCTGTTTAAGGTCATTAAACTGACAGATGCCAAAGATCTGGGGGAACATGTGGTGGTACAGGGCGGTACCTTCTACAACAATGCAGTTTTGCGCAGTTTTGAACTGATATCCGGCTGTGAAGCAGTCCGTCCGGACATTTCCGGTATCATGGGTGCCTTTGGTGCGGCCCTGATTGCCCGTGAACGGTACGAGGGGAAACAGACCACCATGCTTGGCATCAATGACATCGTGGCTCTGACTTATAAAACTACCCTGACCCGTTGCAAAGGCTGTACCAACAACTGTCTGCTAACCATCAACAATTTCAGTGGTGGTAGACGTTTTATTACCGGAAACCGCTGCGAGAAAGCACTTGGCAATTCCCAGAATCAGGAACATCTGCCAAACTTGTTTGACTATAAATACCACAGAGTTTTCGACTATGAACCACTGTCTGAGGAAGAGGCCATTCGTGGTACAGTGGGGATTCCACGTGTATTGAATATGTACGAGAACTTCCCCTACTGGGCAACCTTCTTCCGTATGTTGAAATTCCGGGTGGTGCTTTCTCCGGACTCTACCCGCAAAATTTACGAACTGGGCATCGAATCCATCCCAAGTGAATCCGAGTGCTACCCTGCCAAAATCAGCCACGGCCATATTACATGGCTGATCCGCAACGGCATCAAGTTCATCTTCTATCCATGTATTCCATATGAGAGAAACGAATCCGAAAGTGCGCAGAACCATTACAACTGCCCGATCGTCACCTCGTATCCGGAAAACATCAAGAACAATGTGGAAGAACTGAAACTGAATCAGGTGAATTTCATGAACCCGTTCCTGGCATTGACAGACGAAGCGGTAGCCACCAAGCGCTTGGTAGAGGAATTCACAAAAGCTTTCAACATTCCGGCAAAGGAAGTTCGTGCTGCTGCACATGCCGCATGGACAGAGCTGATTGCTTCCAGAGATGATCTGCGTAAAAAAGGTGAGGAAACCTTACAGTTTATGAAAGAAACCGGCAAGCGGGGCATCGTCCTTGCAGGACGGCCTTATCACATTGACCCGGAAATCCACCATGGTCTGCCGGAGCTGATCAATTCCTTTGGTTTTGCGGTGCTGACAGAGGATTCTGTGGCACACCTTGGCAAGATGGACGGGCGGCTCATCGTCATGGATCAGTGGATGTACCATTCCCGTCTGTATGCGGCAGCACAGTTTGTCCGCACACAGGAAAATCTGGATCTGATTCAGCTAAACTCCTTTGGATGTGGTCTGGATGCGGTGACCACAGATGGGGTCAATGATATTTTAACCGGCTCTGGTAAAATTTATACCGTATTAAAAATTGATGAGGTCAACAATCTGGGGGCTGCCAGAATCCGTATCCGCTCTCTCATCGCTGCCATTCATGAGCGTGAGAAGAAGAACCTGCCCCGTGAAGTGAAGTCTTCTGCCTACGAGCGTGTGATCTTTACAAAGGAAATGCGGAAAGAATACACCATCCTTTGTCCGCAGATGACACCGATTCACTTTGACCTGATTGGTCCGGCACTCAGTTCCTGCGGCTACCATGTAGAGGTACTGCCGGAAAGCAAGAATTCCATTGACATTGGACTAAAATATGTCAACAATGATGCCTGCTATCCATCTCTGATCGTGGTAGGACAGATCATGAATGCACTGCTGTCCGGTAAATATGATTTGAATAAAACCGCAGTTTTTATGAGCCAGACCGGTGGCGGCTGCCGTGCGTCCAACTATGTAGGCTTCATCCGTCGTGCATTGCAAAAAGCAGGTATGGAACAGGTACCGGTCATCTCTGTGAACTTCAGTAAGTTAGAGAGCAATCCAGGTTTCCACTTTACAGTGCCTATGCTGTTAAAGGCCGTTTATGGTGCCATTTATGGTGATATCTTTATGCGTGTCCTGTACCGCACCCGACCATATGAGGCCGTTCCCGGCTCTGCCAATGCACTCCATGAGAAATGGAAGGCAATCGTCATCGAATCACTGTCCAGAAAGAGCGTCAGCTACTCGGAATTTAAGAAAAATGTCCGGGGCATCATTGCGGACTTCGAGGCGTTAGAACTGCTTGACATCAAGAAACCAAGGGTTGGTATCGTAGGTGAGATTCTGGTGAAGTTCCTGCCACAGGCAAACAACCATCTGGTAGACCTGTTGGAAGCAGAAGGGGCAGAAGCAGTGATGCCAGACTTGTTAGACTTTATGTTCTACTGCTTCTACAATGCCAACTTCAAGGCAGAAAACTTAGGTGCCAAGGCATCCACCGCAAGACTCTGTAATGTTGCCATTGCCGCACTGAAAAAAGTGCGTAAGGTGGCTGCCGATGCATTTGCCAGGAGCAGTCGCTTCGACAACATGTCTGACATCGAACATCTGGCTGAACTTGCCAAATCGTTTGTGTCTCTGGGCAACCAGACCGGCGAAGGCTGGTTCCTGACCGGTGAAATGCTGGAACTGATCCACAACAATGTGCCAAACATTGTCTGCACCCAGCCATTTGCCTGTCTGCCAAACCACGTAGTAGGAAAGGGTGTGATCAAAGAACTGCGCCACAGTTTCCCGGATGCCAATATCGTGGCCATCGACTATGATCCGGGTGCTTCTGAGGTGAACCAGCTGAACCGTATCAAACTGATGTTAGCCACTGCCCAGAAAAATCTGGCAGCAAAAGAGCAGACAAAGTCAAATTGACAAGCAGGCTTGTCCCTTGACACATTGTGCATAGAAATGAATCCCAACCGCAGCCATACGAAACAGTGGCAATCATACATAAAATAATCCATTTGTATGACAGGATATTCCTGTGACACAAACCAAAAAAGGAACCGTGACACACCACGATTCCTTTTTTGGTTTGCACCTTTTATTTGATACAACCCCTGTTTCTATTTTCCCATTCCTACTATATGCACCAATGTGTCTGGATATGACAAAACTCCCCCGATTTTTGTCTTTATTGCTTCTACTTTCCAGTTCATTTTCTTTTACGTTGTTTCCCTCTTTCCTATTGTTGTGTGGGCTCATATACCACACCGGCAAGAACAGGAACATGTTGCGCATTGGTCACCGTTACAAAAAATGGACGATTCATCTTGAGCTCTGTTCCAGTAGATTCCTCTACAGATATCACCTGCTCTTCTGCCTCCCCCTCTATAGGCACATTCAGGAATTCCTGACCACTTACGCCAAAGTCCAGTACTTGCACCAATTCTGTCAGACACACCTGGTCATCTGTCAAACCGGAAAAATCTGCCCGTTCCCATGAGAAAATATCGGTCACTGCACAGTCCTGTAGAGCAGTTTTCAAATCCAGTTCAGACGCAATCTCAAACTTGGGGATCAAGACCTGCGTACCGGCTTCCCTCTGGCCTTCCCAGGTTTCCTCTTCCTGAAGCAGCTGTGCCATCTCTCCAAAAGACTCTAACAGCAATTCTTCTACAGAAGTGTCTTCATCCGGCAGGAACAGCCATATGGAATCCCCTTCCGGCAATGGCAAAGATACACCACGAAAATGAGTTCCGGTATAAAATACAAAATCCCCTTCCTGACGCATCCATTCACAGTTTGTGGTTTTGTTATACCCATAAAAACGATCTGAAATAACATCCGTAGACTGAACCACATCCTGCCATCTTGCCTGATAGGTCACTGTGGACAACACTGCCAGCTGAACCTCCTCTCCCAATGAGATATCTTCCACCTGTTCTGAAGAAAAACCATCATTCTGTTCTTTCAGCCATTCCCGGACATAATAACCCAGTACATCTGTTCCCATTCCACCATTGTAAACGGAGGTCAGGTACTGGTCTGCCAGAAGTGCACAGGCATCCTCTTTCACCGCATAGTCCTTAGATACCCACAGAGAATTTGCAAACTGAGAATGGATTGCATCTGTATTTTTGTAACCGGAAAGCCACAAAGCCTGTACCAGTTCATCCAGATCCTCTGTATCCTCCATCCCAAGCAATGACAGCAACTGTTGTCTGTTGCTTTCTCCTGTCACTTCTGCCAGTGCACCCACTGACAAATATAATTGTGTAGGAGAATACACCTGATTCTGCTCTCCTGTATCCCCCAATACAAGAGGAATCATCAGCTGATAAAACTGCCACAACTGGTTCTTATACACCTCTAACAGTGCTGTGTCTGCCTGTTGTTCCATTGCTTTCTTTTCATAATCTACCTCTGCGCTGATCCAGTAATTAAAGGTAACTGCTTCCTCCTTATCTCCAATGTCTATCTCCACCTCATCTGCCGTGTCCAATGTAGCCTTTTGGAAAAAGTCATCGGTATCCCATGCAATTTTTTCCTCTGTTCCCTCCTTTGCTCTGGTTTCCTGAAAAAGTGCCTCTGCATCCCCACTTTTTCCAACTCCCGATTTCCCACGTCTGGAGTTCATCCATACACTCCCATAGAAAACACCACCTGCCACCAACATCAGACTGGCAGTTAATGCAATCCAGCGAATGAACAGACTTTTATGAGTTCTTCGTTTCAGGTTCTGGTGATAATTGACTGCTTCTGTGATCAGTTTGTCATCAATATTACCAATGGCTTCGCTGATTTTTTCTGCCTTTCTCATATCACAAAACCCTCCTTTTCTAAATATTCCTTGAGTCCTGCCCGAATCCGAAACAAGCTACTTTTTATTTTTGACTGACTGCATCCGTTTTGTTTTGCCAGTACTTTTACAGAATCACAGTAAAAATACCGGCGAATGAACAACACTCGTTTGTCCTGCGGAAGTGTATACAGATACTGGCTGATGACAGAAGACAACATCTGTCCATCCAACTCCATCTCTATGGTACTTCCGGCAGGAATACATTCTTCCAGTTCATCCAGTGACGCTTCAAACTCTGCACCGCCTCTTTTCACGCTCGTCTGTCTTCTATAGCAGTCAATGGCTGTCTGTCTGGTAATCTTCCCCAAATACACAGGCAAAGTCTTTGGCCGCTGAGGCGGTATGGAGTTCCACGCTTTTAGATAGGTATCATTGACACACTCTTCACAGTCCTCTAGATTCCCCAGAATGCGGTACGCAATCTTCGTCAAATACCGTCCATATTTTGTTCTTGTTTCCGCAATTGCAGATTCCTCCCGTCTCCAGAATAAATCTACAATGGTTTCGTCTTTCATCGGGCTCTCCTTGTTGACTCATTTTCATCTTTTCTCTTTCGTATTCCATTTGCAAATGGCGTAGCGATTTTCTGCTACATATACTATACCGCAAAAAAGAAGGCTTGGTTGCATATTTTTTCAAAAAATTTTTGTAACTGTTCAGTACCCTCACAGTTACGGGCAAA
Organism: Lachnospiraceae bacterium; assembly: GCA_017457865.1. Lineage (GTDB taxonomy): Bacteria > Bacillota > Clostridia > Lachnospirales > Lachnospiraceae > UBA2942. The sequence goes on from JAFTGN010000025.1 coordinate 32,713, forward strand.
AATTCCAAATCGACTCCGTCGATGGAATTTTTGCCTGCATGACTCAGGATTTTGCTTCGCAAAACCTTCGCGAAATGTTGCCTCCTAAATAGTTACAAATCTTTCTGTTATTCCATCTGATTGACTACACCTGCAAACAACGGCAATCCGTTTCCATTGCTGATATAGAACAGAAATGGACGATCCACCACAAAATCAATTTCCTCATCCTGTTCCATTGCAGCAGTTGTTTCCACCATGATCACCGTATATGCTGCTGCCTCACAGCCCTCCTCATCTACTTTCACACGGGCGGCATGGGTGATCTCAGAAACTTCCAGGTGTTCCACATCCTCTGTCAATGGGGTAAAATCAGACCGTCCGGCATCAAACACATCTGTCACACCAAGTCCCATCAGACCCTTCACCAAATCCTGTTCTCCGTCTACATCAAACTTGGGAACAGACAGATTTACCTGATAGGTTTTGTTTTCCGCACCGCTCCTTCCCTTCGACTGTACCATCGAAAGCACATCCTCATCACCTGCTAAGGATTCCGGTGTCACACCTTCTTCCGGCAATATCAACCACATCCCGTCCCGTCCATTGGAAAATGGCAGATATACAGCCGTAAAATCATCTCCTGTATACAAGGACATCCGACTGCTCTGGTGCATGAAATCACAAAGCACATCTCCCTCTACCTGATGGAACGTCTGAGGTTCTGTACTGTCTTTCCAGAACTCATCGTCCCAGCGTGCTTTAAAATAAATAGAAGAAGCCAATGCGATCACTGTGGCCGGACTCAGTTCCATATTTTGCACATACTCTTCTAACAGTCCTCCCGTCTGTTCATTCAACCAGTCACGCAGTGCCTGGTTCAGTTCCTCTGACCCCATCTGACCGGCATAAGAAGAGGCATAGTAGTCCTGTGCCAATGTATCCAATGTATCCTGCCGGAAATTCACCTCTTCATTCAGCCATATGGAATTGCCTAAAATACAGGTACTCAATCCGTCATCTATATAATTGCTCTGCCACAGTGTAGAAATCTGACTGCGCAGTGTCTCTGCACTGTCTACCCCTAACAAATCCAGCACCTGACGGCTGCTTTCTCCATCTGTAATCTCTGCCAGCATACCCAGTGCCAGATACACATTGATGGGGGAATAGACCCGGTTTTCTCCTGCTGCCTCTGCCGATTCTCCCAGAAAGACCGGCAGGGTTTTATCCAGAAATGTACCCATATCCGTCTGAACGGACAGCTGGTTTCTGGCAGAATTCTGTTCACTCCACAAGTCATACTGGGTAAAATATGCATCTGTGTCCATTACACCGGTATCCTCATTTACATACTCCATCTCATCCGGATAGGGAATCTGTTCCGGATATACCGCAAGGGCGATCTGCTGTACGTTTCCCTGTCCATGTTCCGGACTTTCTCCCGTCTGTCCATTCTGGGCTTCTGTTCCCTGACTGCCTGCTGCCTGTGTAGTTCCCTCTTTTCCTGCCTCTTCTTTGGTGGGACGTTCCTCTGTCAATGTCTCCTGATTTTCCTTTCCAACAGTCTCCCCGATCGGTGCTTTCTTTAGCAGTGGACTGGCAAACCACAGCGCCCCGCCAATCAGCACACAGCTTGCAGCCAATCCTGCAAAACGAAGGGCACCTGTTTTCTTTTTCTGCTTTGTTCCTCTCGCCTCTTCTGCCGCAACCAACAACTTCTCATCTACATACTCCATTGCATCACTGAGTTCTTCTTTCTTCATACATACCCCTCTTTCTCCAGAAACTTCTGTAATTCTTTTCTGGTTCGATATAAACTGCTTTTCACCTTTGCTTCGCTCCCCTTTACATAACCTGCAATCTCTTTGATGGAATCACAAAAGTAATACCGGTACAGAAACATATTCCGCTGTTCTGCCGGCAAGCCATACAAATACCGGCTGATGGCCTCTCCCAACTGTCTGTACTCTGCTTCCTGCTCCAAAGAACGTTCCCCTGAAACACAATCCGACAGTTCTTCCAACGACAGTGCATACTCACAACTGCCCCGTTTTTGACTGGTATACCGTCTGTAACAGTCGATTGCCAGCCGTCTGGTAATCTTCCCCAGCCATGCCGAAAGCCGCTCCGGACGGTTGGGCGGAATGGCATTCCATGCACGCAAATAGGTGTCACTGACACTTTCCTCACAATCTTCATAATTTTCCAGAATGTGATACGCAATCCGGAACAGATAATGGTCGTATTTTCGCTTCGTCTCGGTAATGGCACGTTCATTTCTGGCAAAATAGAGATCTAAAATCTGCTCATCTTCCATATACGCCTCCTATGTAATATTTGCAGAATCGCAACTGCTCCGTGCACAGTTACGAGATGAATTTTCTGCTTCTATTATAAAACACGCAAAACAGAAAGAAAAGTAGCAGAATTTTTCAGAAAAAAAGAACAGTCCCCACTTTTTATGGTTTCTGTCCTCTTCTTCTAAACATATGGCAATGCCATCTTCTTATCCCTCAATCTCCCACTCTACTGTCACCGTATCGGATACTTGGATGTCATCCGGTTCAATGTTCATATCATAACTGTTTGCCACCGCACAGGACTTGGCAAGTGTCATTCTGCGCATAGGATTCACTTCCAGATCCAGTTCTCCCCAGGAATAGTCAATTTTCTGAATGTCCTTTAACGTAACCCCGGCAGCCTGTGCCAGCACCTGTGCTTTTGCTTTGGCATCTGCCACAGCATTGCCAAGGAGCGCATTTTTTGCCCCTTCCGCATCTTTCACCGTATATCCTATGACAATCTGTGGAGAAACGGATGCATTTGCCAGCCCATACAATACTTTCCCCAGAAGTGTATTGTCCGAATCAAACTCCACCTTGCACACATGGGTAAACTGGTATCCCACAAACTGCTGCTTATAATTGTGATGCTCGTCCTGCACACTTTCATACACTGTATCCACCTGAAAGGACACAGTCTTCAGGTCACTTCCCGCAAAACCCAGTTCTGCCATCAGGGTTCTCAAACCTTCCGTATCCTCTGAGGACCGTTTCAGTGTCTCTTCATACTCTGAAAATGTCCCTTCCAGCGTCATGGTAATCCGTGTCAGATCCGGCTTTAGACGCAGCCTGCCCTTTCCTGTGACACGCATGATCCTTTGTTCCATCCTGTTCCCTCCATCACTTTCTCTCATACCCGGAAATCATCGTCGCAAAAAACAAAATACCGTTGCCCATGCAAAAAATTTATGCCATTTCATCCGATTCACCACCTTCCTGCTCACAAAAGCGCCTTTATCTGCACCTATTTCTGTGCGTCTTCCATTATTTTCTCTACCATCTCCGGGTCAAATACACCCTGTTTCAGCATCTCAATTTCATACCGGTATGGCGGTGCGCTCAACTTTTTCTCCTTGTTGTAGGTTACATAAGGAGATTCTAAGATCTTTGGTATAGTTTCAAAGTCAGGATGGGACGCAATGTAGTGCAACGCCTCAAACCCAATATGTCCAAATCCAATATTCTCATGACGGTCTTTGCCTGCTCCCTGAGGATTCTTGCTGTCATTTAAATGGAACACCGCAATCTGGTCTTTGCCGATGATCCGGTCAAACCGCTCCATCACGCCATCAAAATCGGTACGAATATCATATCCTGCATCGCTGGTGTGACAGGTGTCAAAGCAGACACGCAGCTTGTCCTGATGAACCACGCCATCATAGATAGCAGCCAGTTCCTCAAAACTGCGTCCCAGCTCACTGCCCTTGCCTGCCATAGTCTCTAATGCAATGTGGCACCTGGTATCGGCAGTCAGCACTTCATTCAACCCCTTGATGATCTGGCGAATACCAGCTTCCTCTCCTGCTCCTACATGAGAACCTGGATGCAGTACCAATGTATCACTGCCCATAGCAACGGCACGCTCTAATTCCACTGCCAGAAACTCCACTGCCAGCTGATATGTCTCCGGCTTAACCGTATTGGCCAGATTGATGATATACGGTGCATGGACGATGAACTGGTGGATTCCATTGGCTTTCATCAATGCCTGTCCTTCCGGAATCCGCAATTCACTGATGTCCTTTCGCCTGGTGTTCTGCGGTGCACCTGTATACACCATAAAGGTATTGGCTCCGTAAGAAAGGGCTTCCTTCACAGACCCCTCAAACATTTCTTTTCCACTCATTCCCACATGAGAACCGATTAACATCTTATTTCTCCTTCCTCTTCGCTGACTTTCCTGCACACTCCATCCTGAATCAACCATGCCTCGCCACAAATCCGTTCCACACCATTCTCTCCATACAGATAACTGCCATCCGGCAGGGCATAAAACTGCCGTCCCATACTGTCCGGATAGGTGATGTCCTCAAATACCCGTAATCCGTCTAATGTCTGGTCCTTCAAATCCTGATAATGGGGCAGAATCATACACTCCGTCAGTCCCAATCCCTCCAGAAACCGTTCGTAGGAAGGATCCACTGCCTCTCCTTCTAATTCCGGCTGGGCATACACCACCTCTGCACTGTTCATAGTTCCTGCACTGATGCCCATGACCACTCCATCAAACTCCCTCATCCACTCTTTTAAGCGGATTGCATGAAAAAACCGGTTCTGTGTAGGCACATGTCCCCCTGCCAGTATGATCAAATCACTTTCTCTCACCAGCTGTTCTGCCTCGGAAGCATTGCGTCCATCTAACACACGATACCGGGTCAACTCTATGCCAGTCAGTTCTATGGTCTTCTGCACCCCGAAAGCAAATTCATCTGTAAATGCAGTATCATCCGGGTCAGATGTAATAAACAACCCTCGTTTTCCCTGTCCCACAGCATCCTTGAATCTGGCGGCAAACTCATTTCTGGTCGTAAATGGCTCTCCCCTCCCGCTAAAAGGAGAACTGGTCAAAAATAAAATCATATATTTTTCTCCTGTTTTATAATCTTTAAATTTACAAACCTTTCTTACAGTATACCTGAAGGATCCCTTTTTTTCAAGCATTTTCTGCAACATTTTGTTTTTCTACGATGCCAAAAAGGCTGCTGCCCATAGACAACAACCTTTCGCTCATTGATACAGACTTTCGCCTGTTATTTAGTTTACGCCTAAGATCTCTCTCACGGTCTTTTCCATATCGACAGTCTCGCATACTCTGTCATGTAACACAGCGGCACTGCGAATGTCTTCGATTGCCTGAGGCACTGCCACACCAGACAGACGATTTAACTCGTCTACCAGTTCAAAATCGGTCTGGCTGTCATAAGATGGGTCAATGGCATTCATGACACTTCTGGTAAACTTGTATGGGCTGGCAGTAGAGGCAATCACTGCCTTCCTGGTATCACCGGTCTTTGCCACATACTTGTCATATACACAGGAAGCCACTGCGGTGTGGGTATCCATGATATACCCTTCTGCATCATATACCTTCTTGATCTGTGCGGCGCACTCTGCCTCAGAAGCATAGTCTCCATAGAATTCGTCTAACTGTGCCTTCATGGCATCTGTAATGCTGTACTTACCATCTGTCTTCAAAGACTCCATCAGAGAAGCATCTACGGCTGCATCTGCCCCTGCGATCTTATAGATCAAACGTTCCAGGTTACTGGAGATCAAAATATCCATAGAAGGAGAAGTGGTCAGGATAAATGGACGGTTCTTATCATAGCATCCGGTTGCAAAGAAGTCACACAATACCTTATTGTCATTGGATGCACAGATCAGCTTATCGATCGGCACGCCCATGTTCTTTGCATAGTAAGCAGCCAGAATATTGCCGAAGTTACCAGTTGGTACTACCACATTGATCTGCTCACCTTCTGCAATCTCACCGGACTGTAACAGCTGTGCGTATGCATATACATAATATGCCACCTGTGGTACCAGACGGCCAATGTTGATGGAGTTTGCAGAAGAGAACTGTAAGCCTGCTGCATCCAGGTCCTTCTTCAGCTGCTCATTGCCAAACATGGCCTTGACACCGTTCTGGGCATCATCAAAGTTACCGGTAATGCCCACTACATAGGTATTGGCACCCTTCTGGGTCACCATCTGCTTCTCCTGAATGGGGCTGACGCCATTCTTTGGATAAAATACAACGATCTTGGTTCCTGGCACATCTGCAAAACCAGCCAAAGCGGCTTTACCGGTATCACCAGAAGTTGCAGTCAGGATGACGATGTCATTGCTGCAGTGATTCTTTCTGGCAGAAGTCACCATCAGATATGGGAGAATAGAAAGCGCCATATCCTTAAACGCAATGGTAGAACCATGGAACAACTCCAAATAGTATGCACCGTTTTTCTTTACCAGTGGTGCAATCTTTTCTGTATCAAACTTGCTGTCATAGGCATTGTTGATGCAATCCTTTAACTCTTCCTCTGTAAAGTCTGTAAAGAACTGCTTCATCACTACATACGCAGTTTCCTGATAACTCTTGCCTGCAAAAGCAGTAATGGGCTGATCCAGTGCTGGAATGCGATCCGGTACAAATAAACCGCCATCTTCTGCCAATCCCTGCAGGATCGCCTGAGATGCTGTCAATGCTTCCTTACCACCTCTGGTGCTTCTGTACAATAATTCCATTTCAATCCTCCATTTCGAAGTGTATCCATCATTTCGTTATTTTGTAAAAAGATTTCCTACAATGTTTTAGTCTACCATATACCCTTTCAAAAAACAAGCCATTTTGCTATAGAAGCAACGCTTTTCCAATTTCTTATGAATTACAGGAAATGGTTCCCTTTTCTCCATCAATGGTGACGATGGCACCATTTTTCAAGATATCCGTAGCATGGACTGCCCCAATAATCACTGGAATATCCAAACTGTATCCTACTACCGCTGCATGGCAGTTTGGATCATCGGTTTCTACGACAATACCGGCAGCCTGCTTTAACTGGGCGATGATGCTGTTGTCGGTCTTCTTCACCACCACGATTTCTCCGCTCTTAAAGTTCTCCTGAATCTCTTTGGCATCCTTGCCCACGCACAAAGATGCACTTGCCTTCTTGCTGACCAGACCGGTTCCACGAAGGAGAATATGACCTACCACATGTACTTTGATCAGGTTCGTCATACCGGCCACACCCAGCGGCACACCGGCGGAGATCACCACCAATTCCCCTGATTTGACAATGCCCGCAGATTCTGCTGCTTCTACCGCATGTTCAAACAGATCATCCGTATTATACTCTTCCTTGATCAACAATGGTGTCACACCCCAGGACAGATTCATCTGACGACAGACCTGTGGATTGGTACTGCATCCAATGATCGGACAGGAGGGACGATACTTGGAAATCATCCGGGCAGTGGCACCGGACAATGTCACGGTAATGATGCCTGCCGCATTCAGATCCAGTGCAGTGGTACAGGTTGCATGAGAAATGGCATTGGTCACATCCGGATTCACCAGCGAACTTCTGGCATAGAATCGATTTCTGTAATTGATATCCTTCTCTGTTCGTTTTGCAATCCGCACCATGGTTCGCAATGCCTCGATGGGGTATGCACCGGCAGCTGTCTCACCGGACAACATAATGGCACTGGTGCCATCGTAAATGGCATTAGCCACGTCTGTAGACTCTGCACGAGTCGGACGTGGATTCTTCATCATGGAATCTAACATCTGTGTGGCAGTAATGACAATCTTCTCTGCATTGTATACTTTACGAATGATCTTCTTCTGAATGACCGGTACATCCTCTAACGGAATCTCTACACCCATGTCCCCTCTGGCAACCATGATACCATCTGATACACGAATGATTTCATCAATATTGTCTACGCCCTGTGCATTTTCAATCTTGGCAATGATCCGCATGGTCGTACAGCCGTATTCATTCAGCAGTTTCCGAATCTGCATGATGTCATCCGCACTGCGCACAAAAGATGCGGCAAGAAAATCAAACCCATTTTCAATACCAAAGATGATGTCATCCCGATCCTTTTCACTCATATAAGGCATGGTCAAATTTACATTTGGTACATTGACTCCTTTATAGTTGGAAATCACACCACCATTGACAATGGTACCAATGATATCTGTCTCATTGATGCTCATGACTTTCATCTCAATCAGACCATCATCAATCAAAATACGGGAACCAATAGACACATCATCAATCAGTCCTTTATATGTAATGGAAACAATCGTCTCATCTCCTAACACCTCTCTGGTGGTCAAGGTAAAGGTCTGTCCTGCGGTCAGTTCCACTTTTCCAGCACCAAAATTCTTGATTCGAATTTCTGGACCCTTCGTATCCAGCAAAGTAGCCACTGGCAGATTCAGTTCTGTACGAAGCCGCTCTACACGCTCTAAATTCTTTTTGTGCTGCGCATGATCCCCATGAGAAAAGTTAAAACGAGCTACATTCATTCCCTCTATCATCAACTTCCGTAACACCTTATCATCTTCTGTCGCCGGTCCCAATGTACATATAATTTTTGTCTTTCTCACTTTTGTCCTCCATTTTCATCCTTGATTCCGAAACATTGTATCGTTCTTTCTTGTGCCCTCTTTGCCATCTTGTTCTGAACAGTGTCATTCGACTGATAGCTGGCACGCTTCCATCATATCACATCTGTTTCCTAATAGTACAATTTCCCCTCCTCCACGATAGAAACTGTACCATTATGTGATTCTAATATTGTGACTCCACAATTTTTCTGCACACCGTCCTTCCAGAAATCCGCAATGGGTATGGGTTTCACCGCTGAAAGCAGTCCACGCAGTGCCGCACCATGACAGGCAATGAGTATGGTTTCCTGCTCGTATGCCTCTGTGTGAATCAACTCCCGCAAAAATGTGCTGGTTCGTTCCATCAACTGCTCTATGGATTCTCCATCTTCCGGGCATACATACCGCTCCGGATGTTCAAAAAAATTCACCAACTGCACATCTCCTATGATTCCTGCTTCTGGATGATGCACCAAACCTTCCAATGAACCAAAACTGATTTCCCGTAATCTGGGCTCTACAATAACAGGAATCTGCCTGTCCCCCACAATCATTCGAGCCGTCTCTGCGGCACGTACCAACGGACTGGTAAACACACGATCAAAGGAAATATCCTTCATTCCTTCCGCAGTCAGCTTCGCCACCCGAATGCCATTTTCATTCAATGGCACATCAGAATGTCCCTGCAAACGGCGAATCCTATTCCAATCCGTCTCACCGTGTCTGATGATATAAATCTTCATGTCTTCTGTACTCCTGTTTTTCTGACACTTTGCGAGCACACGTTCATACCGCAAAGATAACTTTATTATAATACAGTGAAAAAGTTTGTGCAATATTAGAAACTTTTTTATGTGGCAATTTTGGACATATCACTTTCCAGTCAAAACCACTGGCTAAGCGGTGGTCTTGAATACGCAAAAAGCGACATAATCAAAACTGATCATGTCGCTTCCTCATTTACAAAGATGTGCCCGAAGGGATTCGAACCCCCGACCCACGGCTTAGAAGGCCGTTGCTCTATCCAGCTGAGCTACGGACACACAGCTCCCCGAGCAGGGCTCGAACCTGCAACACCGCGGTTAACAGCCGCGTGCTCTACCATTGAGCTATCGAGGAATGTGTTGTTTTTCTCAACAGAACTTATTATACCACATTCATTCTATATGTCAAGCGTTTTTTTAATCATTTTTCAAATTTTTGATTTTTTTGAAACAATTAAAACAACGAGCAAAATGTACTGCTTATATCCTGTCATTCTGTTAAATTCTATCACGATTCCAATGTATACCGCCAATCTCTGGCAGTATACACGGTATCATACACTGTCATATAGATAGTGATTCTTCCTACTATCCTCACGAACTACAAGTCCAGAATCATTAAGCAAGCTTTTCCTTTGCTACATCTACCAGCTTTGCAAAGCCTTCTGCATCATATACAGCCATGTCAGCCAGTACCTTACGGTTCAGATCTACGTTTGCCAGCTTCAAGCCGTACATAAACTTGCTGTAAGACAGACCATTCAATCTTGCTGCTGCATTGATACGAGCGATCCACAGCTGTCTATACTGTCTCTTCTTCTGCTTTCTGCCTGCATATGCAGATGTCAAAGCTCTCATTACAGACTGCTTTGCACATCTGTACTGCTTGGAACGAGAGCCATAGTAACCTCTGGCCATCTTTAAAACTTTCTTATGCTTACGCTTAGCGTTCATTCCGCCTTTCACTCTTGCCATTGTCTTATCCTCCTGAATTCTTCAATATATCTCAGATTTTTGTTTTTTACCACAAAAAATTATAAATATGGTAAAATCTTCTTCATCGTCTTCTCGTTTGCAGAGTCTACGATAGCTGCCTTTCTCAGATTTCTCTTTGTCTTAGCAGACTTCTTTGTTAAGATATGGCTCTTATAAGCTTTCATTCTCTTTAATTTACCAGTACCGGTTTTCTTAAAACGCTTTGCTGCTGCGCTCTTTGTCTTTAACTTTGGCATTGTCATTTCCTCCTGACTGATTAAGATAATTTACAGTAACTGTTCAGTAGCCTCACAGTTACAATTTATGATACTAACGCTTCGGAGATAAAATCAGGCTCAGACTCTTCCCTTCAAGCTTCGCCGGCTTATCTACGACCGCAATCTCCTTCAGACCTTCGAAGAAATCATCCAGAATGTATCTGGACTCTGCCATATGGCTCATCTCACGTCCACGGAAACGTAATGTAACCTTTACCTTGTCACCTTTTCCAAGGAACTTGCGTGCGTTGTTCATCTTAGTATTGATGTCGTTTGTATCAATATTCGGTGACAAACGAATCTCCTTTACCTCGACGACCTTCTGCTTCTTTCTTGCTTCTTTTTCTTTTCTGGCCATCTCATAACGATACTTTCCGTAATCAATGATCTTGCACACTGGTGGTTTTGCATTTGGAGCAATCTTCACCAAATCCAACTCTGCTTCTCTGGCAAGCTTCATCGCTTCCTTAGAAGACATGATTCCTAACTGTTCTCCGCTTTCACTTACAACCCGGACTTCCTTGTCACGAATCTGCTCGTTAATCATTAACTCGCTAATAACTGTGCACCCCCATCGTCTAATTTCTGGTACTTGATACAAATTACAGTACATAAGAAAAGAATTCTGCAACAGCAGATTACTTGCGTCAAACATTTTTGCATAATAGACCTTTCCTATCACGTAAAAAAAGTGGACAGCATACACTATCCACCTCAAAAACACTTTCAAGTATAAACCCAAGTCGCCTCCTGCGCTAAGGTGAGAGTGGATACTCTGCTTTCTTTTCTATCACTGATGTGTTGTGGAACTGATCAATCCTCACAACATTGTGTATGATATCACACTTACGCTCTGCTGTCAACCATTTTTTTGCATTTGATTGCGCAATTCTTCCAGATACTGCTGCTCCTTTTTGGAAAGTGCCGCATCTTTCAAAAGATCCGGACGCCACTGTAATGTCCGGGCAATGGACTGCTGTCTGCGCCATTTTTCAATATTGGCATGATGACCAGATAGCAGCACATCTGGCACCCGCTTTCCCATAAATTCTTCCGGACGGGTGTACTGGGGATATTCCAGCAGATTGTCATGAAAAGACTCTATATCTGCTGACAACTCATTGTTCAACACGCCGGGAACCAATCTGGAAATGCAGTCAATCATCATCATGGCTGGCAGTTCTCCCCCGGTCAATACATAATCTCCTGCAGAAATCTGGTCTGTCACCACCAATTCCAGAGCCCGTTCATCAATTCCTTCATAATGACCGCATAAAAAGACCAGTTCTTCCTCTGCGGCAAGTTCCTCCGCTACCTTCTGGTTGAACACTCTCCCCTGGGGGGTCAGATAAATCACTCTGGGCTTATGTCCAATCCGCTCTTCCAATGCCTTGCACGCATCATACACCGGCTGTGGTCCCATAACCATACCTGCACCGCCGCCATAAGGATAATCATCTACTTTGTGATGTTTGTTGGTGGAATAATCCCGAATATTGATGGCTTCCAGAGAAATCAACTTCTTCTCCATAGCACGCCCCAAAATACTGGTGCCAAGCCCCTGGGTGATCATTTCTGGAAAAAGCGTCAACACATAAAAGTTCATACCTATCCCCTATCTTGCTTTCTTACCATTTTCACTGACTAATGCCACGTAAAAATAAAAACACTATCCTTTTACAGATCCAGCAATCCCGGAATCACATGAATGGTCATACGGTCTTCCTCTAAATCCACATTCAGTATGCAATCTTTAATCGCCGGAATCATATATTCTTTTCCAGCCTCTCCTCTGACGATATACACATCATTGGCACCGGTCTCATACACCTGTACCAGTGTCCCCAGTACAGTTCCCTCTTCCGTCACCACTTCCATATCCAGCAGATCGGCAATGTAATTTTCATCTTCTTCGCAAGGCACAGCATCCTCTCTGTGGATGTATAATTCACTTTGACGAAAATTCTCTACATCATTCAGATTGTCCAGTCCCTTAAATTTCAAAATCACCTGATTCTTAAAATACTTCACCCCAGTGATATGCAGGGTCTGCTGTACCTTTCCATTGTCTAAAATCACTTCATCTAACTCTTCAAAACGGGTCGGGTCATCAGTGGTGGGAAATACCTTCACCTCTCCACGAACACCATGTGTGGTCGTCACCACACCTACACGCAATAATTCTTCCATATTGAATTTCTATCCTCATCTGGTGTGTTTACTACACCTTTTCTATGAAGAAAAGACCGCTGTAGTCTTCTATTACAGCGGCCTGTCTGCTTTACTCATTTGCAACTGTTCCATCTCTGCACAGTTACTCTATTTCCACAATTACCTTCTTGTCTTCTCTGGTTGCGGCAGCCTTCACCACAGAACGGATTGCTCTTGCAATTCTGCCCTGTTTGCCGATTACCTTACCCATATCAGAAGGTGCTACCTTCAAAGAAACAACGATTCCATTCTCTGTTTCTTCTTCTGTCACAACCACTTCATCGGGATTGTCTACCAGTGACTTTGCAATGACTTCTACTAATTCTCTCATTGAAACCTCCCTGACTGCCGGATTGACCGGCGACAAATGTGGTCAAAAGATTCCTTCGGAATTACTTCTCGATGCCTGCGATCTTCAATAACTTTGCAACAGTCTCGGTTGGCTGTGCGCCGTTGTTTAACCATTTCTTAGCGGACTCTTCATCAAACTTGATGACACTCGGCTCCTTTGTTGGATCATAGTAACCAATCTCCTCAATAAATCTACCATCTCTTGGAGATCTTGCATCTGCTACTACTACTCTGTAGAAAGGTGCCTTCTTCTGTCCCATTCTCTTTAATCTCATCTTAACAGCCATTGTAATGTTCCTCCATACAATAAATTAATATAATAAAATAATATAAATGTGGTAACGATTCCAAGTCAGGCGCAATGTTCCTTTTCTGATTACGCTGTGGCTTCATCTGTTACATCTATGCTAAAAAGGAAGGGAAAATCTTCCTCTTTTGCCTCTTTTACCGCCCATCATGCCAGGCATCTGCTTCACCATCTTGCGCATCTGCTCAAACTGCTTCACCATACGGTTCACTTCTCCGATGTCTACACCTGCACCTTTGGCGATTCGGTTCTTTCTGGATGGATTGAGCAATGCCGGATTGCTGCGTTCCTCCGGTGTCATGGAATAAATGATGGAAGCCACACGATTCATCTGCTTTGTTCCCTCATCTACATCCAGATCAACCTTCTTCCCGCCGGTCAATCCCGGAATCATATCCAGAATGGTACTGATCCCACCCATGTTGTTCAGCTGCTCCATCTGATCCAGATAATCATTGTAATCAAACTGTCCCTTTTTCAGCTTTTCCTGCATCTGGGCTGCTTTTTCCTTGTCCAGATTGCGCTCTGCATTCTCAATGGCAGTCTCAATGTCTCCCATGCCAAGAATACGGGATGCCATACGATCTGGATGGAACTGCTGTAACTCATCTCCCACCTTCTCGCTGGTACCGGTATACAGAATAGGCTTTCCTGTGACACTGCGGATAGAAATCGCCGCACCGCCTCTGGTATCACCGTCTAACTTGGTCAGGATGACACCACTGATGCCGATCTTCTCCTCGAAGGTCTTCGCCACATCTACCGCCATCTGACCTGTGGTGGCATCTACCACCAGCACCGTCTGGGTCACACCCACTGCCTGCTTGATCTGTTCCAGTTCCTCCATCATGTCATCATCAATCTGCAGACGACCTGCGGTATCGATGATGACGATGCCGTAATTCTGTTCCTCTGCACGAGTCATAGCTGCCTGTGCAATCTCTACCGGGCTGTAGTCGATTCCCATGGAAAATACATCCACACCGGTCTTCTCTCCGTTGATCTCCAACTGCTTGATTGCTGCCGGACGATACACATCGCAGGCCACCAACAATGGTTTCTTTCCGGTCTTCTTCAGGGTACCTGCCAGCTTGGCAGCTGCGGTGGTCTTACCTGCACCCTGCAAACCCATCATCATGATGATCGTCTTCTCACGCCCTGGTCTGATCTCTAACTCTGTGGTCTCGGAACCCATCAGGTTGATCATCTCTTCCCGTACAATCTTGATGACCATCTGTCCCGGATTCAATCCGTTCATGACTTCCTCACCAACTGCACGTTCCTGCACCGATTTGGTAAACTGCTTCACAACCTTAAAATTCACATCTGCTTCCAGAAGAGCCATCTTGACTTCCTTTAATGCAGCCTTTACGTCATCTTCTGTCAGTCTGCCCTTGCCCCGCAGATTCTTAAATACATTCTGGAGTTTGTCAGATAAACTTTCAAATGCCATAATCGTCTCTCCTTTCTGCTGGTGTTCGATCCTAGAATAACGCTATCATCTCTCTGGAAATCTGCCCGATCTGCTTCATCAACTCTGCATCATATGCAGTTTCACACTGGATGATCCGTTCATTCAGTTCCTCTGCCAGTTTTCCGGCTTTGCGAAAACGCTCTACCAAGTGAAGCTTCTCCTCATAACCAGTCAGAATCTTATTACAGCGCTTGATCAGATCATGCACGCCCTGTCTGCTGATGCCCTGCTCCTCTGCAATCTCTGTCAAAGACAGGTCATCAAACAATGCTGCTTCATACACCGCTTTCTGATGATGTGTCAGCATTTCTCCATAAAAATCATATAACAGTGTGTATTCTACGATATGTTCCATTCCCATCACCTAGGATATCATACACAAAAACAAAAGAGCTGTCAAGTATTTTTTCTTGACAGCCCGAAAATTTGTACATGTCTGAATTTGATACTCAGACCCTCTCTCTTCATTGCTCGTGACCCATCCATCTGATCATGGGTGCATCTTCTCGGCGTAATCCTCAATGCTGTCATCAATCCTATGCTATTTCCAAGAAGTCTCCCTGATTTTGTGTTACCATGCATGTTTTCCGGTTGTCATCAGGCTATCAATATCCATATAGGCATTCTGTAGTGCTTCCTGATGATATCCCCAGTAACCATCATAGATTTCCTGAGTGATCCCTTTTTCATCCCACTCACGCAAGACATCACCGGTAGAACGGTTTTTATCACACGCATATTTCTCAATCAGAAAGATAAAAAACTTCAATTTCTCGTTCATATTATTCCCCTCTCACATAGACGGAATTCCTTGGATCTCCGGTGACCTGCTCTACTTCCCACATGTCGAATATCGCACGTTCAGGAAAACTAAGCAGTCCATATTCCGCATCTTCCAGCATCTCATGTGTTTTTGATGTCAAAAACTTTCTGGTAGCATCCATTGGATCCATTCCATATTTATCAATAATAAGCTGGATTACCTGCCGATCATAATAATCCATTGCAAAATATACATTCTTTTTCATACCATCTTTACCTCCGTGCATTTAAGAAGTGCTATTGCGGTCTTTGTCTTGAATGTATATTGATCCTTAAGTTTCTGAGGTAGTAACCTTTTGATCGTACTTTCAGCATCAAGGAATCCATCCAGATACAAAAGAATTGTAGGGAATGTCTGATCATCCGCAACAGGTCCAACGATAAGATCCCAATCATCCTGTAGCGCAGTACCTTTTCGATTAGAAGCTACATACTCTAACCAATCCAAATCCGCTTTAGTGAAAAACAATATTTTTAACTTTGTCAATTCTTCATCATCAATTTCATAGCAAGAAACACAGGCCGCACCAGTTCCACGAATGCGAACTGATCTCTGTGCCCATGATTTTGCCTGTTCAAAATCACTTGTTGTATAAAATCCTTTTCCAAAATCAAGCTCTCTCTGTATCCTCAACAAATGCGGTTCCCTGACTTCCACATTACTTCCATGATATAAAATCATACATTCCCCCTTATACAAACATCTTTTCAAATATAGATTTTCTGATATTCTTCAACTCACAAAAAACTCCCTCTTGCAATACATACAAGCCTATATTCAGCATATCATATGACTCGAACCATTTCAGTCATCACTTGATTATTTCAGAAATACGCTCATCCAATAGTTTTTCATAGATCGCTTTTCCAAGCATCGTCTGATTATCAGGGTCAAGATGCACACCATCCGCAGGGCTTGTTTTTACCACCTTTGCTGCATCCAGGAAATAGCAGTGGTACATGTCCGCAAGTTGCTGATACCAGCCAGAAAGTTCCGCAGATACCTTTCTGGCACGGGCAAAATCAAAACAGTCTTCCAGCCATGAGTCCTTCCCATTTTCCCCTATGACGGGCGGTGCAATGAGCAGAATTTTCATCTGATCATTCATACGAAAATGATTGTATGCCTGCACCTTTTCCAGAAACAGCTGCATTTCCCCTGCAATGTCCATGGAAGAATAGGAGAACTTGCGTTTCAGGTCATTGGAACCCAGCATCAGTATCATAAGATCAAGTGGTTTTTGACTCTCAATGCAGGGAATGATGTATTTGATCCCATTTTTTTCGCCTTCTGCCGGGTCTTCCGTAGCAATGGTCCTGCCATTTTGCCCCTCTTCGATGACTTTACAGGTATCTCCCAGTAAATTTTGAAGCACACCTGTCCAACGTTTTTCTTCACTGATTCTGTTTCTCTTTTCCGGATCAAATCCCCATGTAAGAGAATCACCAAAGCATAGAATTCTGTATTTTTCCATTCTCACACCTCTTTTTCTCATATTTTTTAAGCGTTTGCGAAACTATGATACCGAACGCCTTTCATCAAAATTTTTTCATTTTTGCACGCAACTTATCAGCCAAGATTAGTACAACATATATCATCAACGCAGCCGCAACCACATACATCAGAAAACTCACCGGACGAAATCTCAATGTATGCGTCACTTCTTCATCCGGAAGCATAGGATAAATATGGGTAGCCTGCCATCCAAATCCGTTTTCTATCGTAATTTCCCCACCAACCCTTCGAACACACCATTTCAGATAATTTCCCTGCTGAAAGGCTCTGTAATTCACATACATCCCAATACCGTTCACGAGCAAAGAGATCACAACCGCAATGATTCCTTTCTTCATAGGCACTTCCTCCTCACCATATCCAAACCAGTTTTTTCTCTTTCTATTATGACATCTGCCCCGAAAAAACACAAGAAAAAAGAAGCACTGATTTGCGAAAAACCAGTGCTCCCAAAATTACTTTCTTACCTTTACCGCCAGCGCATGTGCGTGCATGCCTTCTGATTCTGCAAGCTGCACGATATAATCGGCATTCTTTTTTAATGCAGTTTCGGAATATCGAATCACACTATATCCTCTTACAAACTCCGAAACAGACATACCGGAAGAAAACCTGGCCGTCCCACAGGTTGGCAAAATATGATTGGTTCCGCAGAAATAATCCCCTACCGGTTCGGTACTATATGCTCCTACAAACACAGCCCCGGCATTGGTTAATTGAGACAGTACCCCTTCGTAATCATCTAATAGCAATTCCGCATGCTCGGGGGCGATTGCATTGACTGCATCTACTGCTTCCTGAATAGAATCCACTACGAAAATGTCACCATAGTTTTCAAAACTTCTTTTGGTTGCCTCTGTCAGATGATTTTCCTGACACAAGCGGAGAATTTCACTTTTTATCTTTTGCGCCTGTGTTTCAGACAGACAAAATGTGGTGCTGGCTTCAAAACCTGTGCCATGTTCCGCCTGCGACATCATATCCGCCGCAATAAAAGTAGGATTGGCAGCTTCATCCGCAATAATCGCAATCTCGGAAGGTCCTGCAATAAAGTCGATCTTCACTTCCCCAAACAGTAATTTCTTCGCCATCTGGGTGTAATTGTTTCCCGGACCGGCGATGACATCCACCTTCTTCACAGTCTCGGTTCCGTACGCAACGGCTGCCAGTCCCTGTGCCCCGGAAATCTTATAATAGTTTTTCACATTCAGATAATCCGCCACATATAACAAATGTTCATCTATGGTACCATCTGCTCTCGGCTTTGTCAGTATGTATATATTGGGCACTCCTGCCACAATCGCAGGAATCAGGTTCATATACAGGGAAGATACCAACGCCGCCATATTTCCGGGCACTGTAACCGCCAGACTGTCAATGGGTGTGTATCTGCGTTCTAATACCACCCCGTCTTCGTATTCCTCTGTAAACCCTTTCGGCAACTGTCTCTTGTGGAATCGGAACAAATTGGCACAGGCTCTTTTGACCGACTCCTTAAATTCCTCTGATACCATGTCCCTTGCCCGGGCAAATTCCTCCTCAGATACAAACAATCCAATTTCATTGATGTTCACGTGATCAAATTGTTTCATATAGGAATAGAGTGCTTCATCCCCTTTTTCTTTCACATTTTGCAACACATCCTTCACAGTCGCTTCCACTTCCGCAGAACTGCTGCTCCTTCGTTTCAGAAGATTTCTGTACCTGACATTTTCCTTACTGAATTTACTGATCGTCACCATTGTCCGATTCTCCTTTCTGTCATAAAATCTGCTTCTCCACCGCAAACGCCATGCAGGAATCCTGATGGATCCCGAAGAAAGAACCTTCTGCTTACGGCATGCATCCGATCGACGCATATACTTATTAGAAGAATATCTGACAGAAATAAAAAAACGCCTGTCAGAGAACTTTTCCCTAACAAGCGTGGATCAAGCACATTGCTTACTATCACTTATACAGTAACAAACCACGTCTGATTTGTCAAGCAGAAACTTCTGACAAATCAGACGCTCCTGAAACATATCAACATTGTTTTCTCAAAGACATTCCGCAATTGGGACAAAATCTCGTTGGCATATCATTTAACACAAACCCACATTCCGGACAACATTTCCATTGCCCATCCTCTGTCCCTTCCGACTTGGACGTTTGCTTCGGATCAGTCCTGCTCTTTTCTGGACCTTTCTCTGTATCAGCCATTCCAGGATCCAAACACTGTGTCATGCCCATATTTCCAGGCATACCAAACATCTCTTTCCCCATGGGTCCATCCACAGGAGCATTCATCATATGAACAGCCGGTCGCAAGGCTTCTTCTGGAATCCGAATCCGATCCAGCATCTCTTCACGGGTAAATACAGACATGGGCGTACTCACATCAAAAACCTGCATATAGCCTGTCAGCATATCCGGATGCACTTGCAGTTTTCCAAATACGCCAAACGTATCATCAATCAAATTCTCCGGAACCAGATATACCTGATCCGGCGTACTCTCATAACTGACTACATGAAACCGCCCCAGTTCTCTGCCACACCAACTGATCACGTTTCCGCAGATCGTAAGTTCCAATCCTGCCCCGTCCCTCGTCCACTCTTTCCAGACCCCTACAAGTTGATCCAGATAGGCATCATCACGTATGGTAATATGATCAAAAGGCCCATGATCCACCTTGTTGAGGGTGTAGAGCGTTTCTCCCATGATCGTATAATAATACAACAATTGCAGCTGCCCGTTTTCATATGAAAGCTCCCTGATTTCGGTCATCATATCCCCTGTATACGTGCGGGAAAGCACATTGTCTCCGAGAGAAATCACAGTCCGGGCACCACTTTCCAACAAATCGGCATCATAAGAAATGTCCGTAGTGAGACAGATAGCACGGCGGTAATCCCGTACAGTCAGTGTTTCATTGCGAATTTCCAAATAATAATGATACCCTTCCTCCCAAAATCCATTCAACTTGTCTGAATCGTTCATCCTATTCTCCTTTCTTCCTATTCGCCAATCCGCAAAACTAGCTGTTTCATATCCACTCTTTCTATACAGTTTCAATGCAGATGGATGATCAATCTTATTTTTTCAGTAGTTCGCACAATGCGGTATATTCTCGAAGATACATGCCTCTTCTCATCTCATCCGTCTCTGCATATACATGATGTTGTGAAAAAATGTTCCATATTTCATCAATGGGAAGCCATCTCGGCTCCATCCCAACTTCTTTTTCCCGTTCAGTCAGTTTCACTTCAGATTTTCCAATGATTTCGCCAATAAAATATCGATTGACCCATTTCCATTCTTTGTAATACTCATCAATTTCCAGAACACACTCCGATGGGCGAATCAGCATTCCTGTTTCTTCTGCCACTTCACGAACACAACAATCACGCTCATTCTCATCCACTTCAAGACCACCGCCTGGTATCATCCATTGTCCGGTAATCGTTTCGTAAGATAGGAGCATCTTGCCATCTCTCAGTATGATTCCACGACATGCGGTTCGTGTCTTGTCCCATTTTCCAAAGTAATTCTTTCCTACAATATCAATTGTTTTCATAATACATTTTCCCTTCAATGATTCAACCAAAATTTTGGCGACACTAAAGTTTCTCTTCCTTCTCCAGATACTTTACCGGCACCTCTTTTGTCAGCCAGACTCCATTGACAGACAGGAAAAATTCAAATCCATCTTTCTGCATCTCACCGGTTTTCACCCGATAAATCACCGGTTCCCCATGCCTTCTGCCCACTCCTTCTGCTGTTTCTCTATCTTTTGACAGATGTACATACAATCTGCTTTTTGGAATCAGCCCCTGCTTCTCAATAGATTCTACATACTTTTTTGCAGTACCATGATAAAGGTATTCCGGTGGTTCTGCCACAGACAGTTCTACGTCAACCGGAATGGAATGCCGATCACCTCCGGCTTGTGTCGCAGAATCAGACTAATGTATCTTCCAAGTGATTTCAAATCCGACATATTGCCCTTCCTCCTTATGAACCAATATTTCTATCTGCTTTTTTGCAGTTTTTTCTCACCTTAACCAACAAAAAATCCGGTTTGTGCAGTAAATCATAATCCTCTGGATATTGTGCAAGCAATTCCTGGGTAGGAACCGGTTCCAGTATCTGTTGGATTGTAAATCCAGCTTCCACTAATCCATTGATAATTCCCGAAAATGTTCTATGATATTTTTTCACATGTTCCACAAACCAGGTAGACTCCCGTTCTCCTTCCACGCTATAATCGGACAGATTGGCATATATTTTTCGTCCATTCTCATCTCTCGTCCACCTTTCCCCACCGGAGAAACAGGTATTAAAGGGATGCTCCTGTGAGAAAATAAACACACCATTCTCATGCAGCAGTTCATAAACAGATTTCACAACTGAATCAAACTCTTCTACATAATGCATTGCAAGAGAGCTGACCACCACATCAAATTTCTCTTTCCGTTCTGCAATATCCTCCATTGGCATACGGACATAAGTAATGTTTGGATGACTGTTTTCTTCTTTTGCCACGGCAAGCATCTTCTCCGAAATATCAATGCCCACCACACGATCCGCACCTGCCTGCACATAATGCATACAATGCTCCCCAAAACCGCACCCAAGATCTAACACTGTCTTTCCTTTCAGGTCTGGCAGCAGAGAAAACAATGCCGGTTTCTCATATAGCTCATTTGCATTTACTTCACGCTCTCTGATTTTTTGATATCCCTAGAAAAATCTCTCATTGTCATAAATATTTTGCTTTGCCATTGTCTTCTCCCCTATTTCCTTTCAACTTGTGGAGAATCTCGCTGATATCCCCATCGATACAAATGGATTGTCCTGCAATCTGTTCCGGGCAGAATGCCTCCCCGTAGTTCAAACAGGCATACACAGCCTTGGGATTTGCCCCGGTCATCTGCCAAAACGGATATTTGATGATCCCAGGGGTATTGGCGCCCACGCCCAGTTCCAGATACAGCACATGTAGCGTTTCATGTCTTTGCAAAAACTCCCCATAAGCCGCCGATGCCTTATGCCACCCTTCATCTTCCACAAAACTGTCATCTGCCCGAAGATTCATCGTCATGTCACTTCCATCATCCGGACATTTCGGAATCAAGTCAGAAGGAACCCCCATGGCAAGCACGCCATCCTCTGGTACCTGGAACACACCATGTGCATCTTTCACAAACCCCTGTGCCGTCATGGCCTGCATCACCCACTCTTCATTGTCATAGGTTTTCTGAATAGCAGGATTCACACTCTGGAACAGTCCGTAATCTCCCTGGGTATAAAACAGTCGCTTTTTATCGAAACCTGCCTTCTGAAATTGATGATCCACATTTGTGGTAATCACAAAATAATCCCGATCCTTTACAAGAGAAAGCAGTTCCTGATACACAGGCTTTGGTGCATCAATATACCGATTATAGTAGATATGCCTTGCCCACCATGCCCAACGTGTCTCCGCATCTGGGAAAGGATAAAAACCGCCAGAGTACATATCTCTGATTCCAAAACGCTTTGCAAAATCAAAAAAATATTTTTGAAAGCGTTCTCCTCCATATGTAAAACCAGCCGATGTAGACAGTCCCGCACCTGCGCCGATCACAATGGCATCTGCCGATGCAAGCTCCTGTTCCAGACGCTTCAACTGTTCCGCCTGTGTTCCTGTTCCATGAGACAGAGTTCGATTATAATACCTCATTGCACTGACTCCTTTCTGTATGAAAAGTACTAACATTAAATTCACAAAAGTGCGTATATCTTTCTAACGCTCTCCACCACTGATTCATATGAAATATCCGCAGCATAAAAATACTTCTTCTGATATCCTTTCCAAAGGCTGATGAGCTTTTCATCACTGGCAATTCTGTCTATTATTACGACTCCCTGCTGAGCAAGCTCATTGCTGTTTCGCTTCTGGCATGTGGCTTGAAAAGCCTGCTTAAAGACTTCATGGTCTATGCTATCTTCATAGCGAAGCAGCAGTGTATAAAGATCATAAAAATCTCTCATTCTTGTATTTAAAATGCCTCTGACTAAAATCGTTTGCAGTTTTTCAGCCAACACCGTTTCAAGGTTGTATGACCATAATTTGATAGAACGCTCCTCTAACATCAGACGGTAATCATACTCAATCGCCCTTGGTGTTATTACATCACCTGTTGAAATATCTATCTTGATTGGAGTTACCATTTCTCCCAGCATGGAATCGAGAGCTAGTCTGATTCCGGGATATTCCATGTCATCCATTATTCTTGAAACTTCTTTGATTACAAAAGACACATTGTCATCCAAATCCACGCTACATATTTCCTTAACTATTCTTTCAGTTTCTGTTCCTGAAAGTTCAAAGTTTCTAATAGATGTATCTATATCCATGGTCGAACGCATTGATACGCCAACCATAGAGGTTACTAAAATACCACCCTTGATTATGAATTCCTCAGAATATGATGAATTTGCAATTCTCTCCAAAAATCTTTCCATCATATAAATTCGCATCAAGATACGTGCATCAGCCTTGCTTTCCTTTGCTATCTTTTTTATTTTACCCTTAACTTGTGCCTGACTAAATGCCATTAAAGCATAACCTCCATATATTCTCTGATTATTTTATCTACATGAAAAGCCTTAGCATACTCCATGAGCTTATTTAAATCCTTATCATTTCTTCCTACATAAGTCTTTAACGCAGTCTGAAAATCTTGAATTTCAAACCAGCTTCTGGATCTTACTAAATCACAGACAGTTCTTTCCAAATCATACATTGGAATAACATGCCCAAAAGATGTATTCACTGTAATAGCCCCTATTGCCAAAAGCTCTTTTTTTACTGTAAACACCTTAATCCCATCTTTAACAAGGGCTGATGTCCCATATCCGGTATATACAGTAATTGTTTTTTTTATTGGTTCCCTGTCAACAAGTCCATGATAGTAAAGTGCTTCATCATGAGAAAAAACACCTTTTGGACAACGCAGTGACAAGACATAGCTCTCATCCTCCCAAGTATCGGGCGAAACATATACACCATGAGCCACACGCTCGTAATGATTTTTTTCTATAAATTTATATAGTTGAAATTTAGAAAACCCTTTATCCATCGCATCTTTCGTTAAAAGTGTTCCGGAACTATCAACAATTTTTTCAATATTATCCATATGCATCACCATCTTTCTTGCTAAGATCATAATCCATATTAGCACAAAAGTAAAGTGTTTTATAAATAATCTTACAAAAGCCAAAAATTATCTTCCATTTGCACATTATAATTATCCACCGAAAAAGTACAACCACTAATTTGATTGTCCTTCATCATGCTTTGAAAGTAGCGTACTTTCCAGTATATTGTAAGGATTTTCTAGTTCTTTTATGGTTAACTTTTAGCAATTTTCTATTTATACAATTTTAACGCATTTTATCAATTTAATATCTTATCATAAATACATAAATCCAGATCTTTAAATACATTGAAGACCACCTTCATCCGACTACCAGTTTCATCAAGCCACTTCCTGACTGTCTCTACAGCAATCTCAGCCGCTCTCTGATTTGGGAACATGAATACACCGGTAGAGATACAGCAGAACGCAATGCTACCAACACCGTTCTCCTCTGCTATATCAAGGCACGATCTATAAGATGATGCTAGTAAATCCTCATGTTGTTTCATTAAAAGACCTTGTACAATAGGTCCCACGGTGTGAATCACATACTCACAAGGCAAATTATATGCCGGAGTAATCTTTGCCTGACCAGTTGGCTCAGGATGTCCCTGCTTTTCCATCATACAATTACACGTCTGGCGTAATCTAAGCCCAGATTTGCTGTGTACAATATTATCTGCGCAGGAATGAAGGATTTGCCAGCATCCAGTCATGCCACTATTTGCAGGGTTTACGATGGCTCCAATCTTAAGTGTAGTCATATCACCCTGCCAGAGATATATCCTGCTGTCACTTTCAATTGGTGTAAGACTTTCAATATCAACGATTCCTCCTAATCTGTTTTCTTCAGATAAGTATTCATCATGAATCTTCCAAAACTCATCGTCATAATCCTTTGGAACCCAAATATTCATGAGTCCACGCAATAAGTTCTTTTGCCCCTGTTTATCCTTAGGGATTGGATAATTGCTAAGCTGACTGTCCTCTTTCTGCAATTCCTGTATTAACCATATTCTTTGCTCGTCATGATTCATTTAGAGATAGCCCCCTTTCTTCCGCATCTTCATCCAAAAGCATACCATAAGCCAATCTAATTGCCAGATTTTCCTACCTCAATTGCTCATATCTTACCTCTTTTCTACCGCATCCACAGGACAGACATTCCTACAGTTTCCACAATGCAGGCAATGTTCCTGTACGATCACATGCGGCACTTCTTCTGTTCTGATACAATTCTGCGGACATACTTCCACACAGCTTCCGCAGCCTATACAGGCATCCGTAATCCAATATCCTTCTGCCTTGCTTTCCACACCGCCCAATGCAAACGAGGCCCTTTCAATTGGCTGTTTGGATAGATCAAACCATTCCCCTGTACCCTCGTAGATCTGAAACACGGTCAGTGCCTGCATCGATTCTTCTGTGGGATAAATCTGATGCATATACGGATTCTTCTGGAAAAGTTCCGGAATTTTTTCATTCCCCAGCTCCCGCACCTTCCCGCGGATGGACACGGCCACTCTGGACATCGTATCTTCCCCTTTCATCCCAGTCAGTGCAAGGAAACCACGGCGGATCAAGCGATCATAAAACCCCTTTCCCTTTGCAGTCAAAAAGTAAAGACTATTCTCATCGCAATCCATCATATCGATTGCCGCTGTCACGGGAAGTCCCTCTTCATCCACTGTCGCCACAATCGTGGTATGAATCACGTCTACAATATAAGATAAATATTCTCTCGTTTCCATCGCAACCTCCTTGTCATATCATGCCAAACTCCTGCTTTCCCAAGTTCCTGCTCATGATCCTTCTACTGTCAACAACTCCTGCATGCCATCTCTGAGATCTTCTATGGTGTATTTTCGCATCTCATTCTCCATCGCATCCTGAATGGCTTTCAGTTTTCCATCCAACAGACCATGAACATTTCTGCCTACAGGACACTGGGGGTTTGGATTCTCATGGAAATGAAACAGCGTGTCATCTTCAATGGAATCTACCGCTTTATACACATCATAAAATGTAATATCTGAAAGAGGTCTGGTGGGCGTGATGCCGCCCGTTCCTCTGGCCACTGTAATCAATCCTGCCTGTTTCAGCTGCGTCAGGATCTTCCGAATGATCACCGGGTTGGTATTGATACTCGATGCGAGGAAGTCGCTCGTCACTTTATATTCCTCCTGAAACGTATCCACACAGGTGAAGATATGCAGTGCAATGGTAAATCTGCTTGAAATCTGCATATGTATTACCTCCTGCATCTAATTTTGATATTTCAGTTGTAACCATCACAGTTTCATCTGTTGTGTTTTTAATATACCACCTCTTTGATGTAATGTCAATGGTTACATCATTTGCTTGCAAAGAAAATGTGGAAATATCACAATTTGTACTTCTTAATTCATTCACAATCATCCTCCTTTACTCATTAAGAATTCTGCCACAGCAAAATTCTCTCCCCCGATTGCACAAAAACAGCCCGGTTATTTTTTCAATAACCGGGCTCACCCGACATCTTCTGCTCGACATTATAATTGCGATTATAAGCCCTCCGATGATATCTTACAATATTCCATTCATTTCAGTTTGTTCAACCACGCAAATAACTTCTCTTTTTGCTCCGTATGTTCCATCGCACCCAGTTTATCACTTACCTATTCCTTTATATTTCCTTTTTGGATGTGTTCCTGTATCATACTATCAATCACCTGAAACAATGCTTCTGACCCCAATCTGGTTTTGCTCTGCCGTCCATACACCTGACTGGCATGTACCTGATGTTCCCTCCAGTCACTACCTCCATTGCTGTGATTTAACATGAGCGGCTGCAAATTGTCCATGGCGTGGGCAAATTTTGCCTCTGCTGTCTGATATTCCTCAAATTCATCAAAGAGCCTGATCAATTCTTCTTTCTGATCTGTGGGCAACAGTGAGAAAATCCTTTCTTTTGCTTCATCTTCTCTATTCTTTTGCGTCATGAGAGATGCATCGTCATAGGCATAGGTATCTCCTGCATCAATTTCCACAATATCATGAATCAGGCACATCAGCATCACTTTTGCAATATCCACCTGCTCATTGGAATACTCTCTGAAAAGATATGCCATAATCGCCATGTGCCATGCATGCTCCGCATCATTCTCATTTCTTCCATGACCGGACAGATGGGTCTGGCGAAAAATATTTTTCTCTTTGTCAATTTCCAACGCAAAATCCAGTTGTCGTTTCAGTCTTTCATCCATTGTTCTACTCTCCACTCGTTTCGCTCGAATCTTCCGATTATTTCTCGTAATGCTCTGCCACATCTTTCAAGTAATCAATAATCGTCAAGTGCTGGGGACAGACACTCTCGCACTGGCCGCATTCCACACATTCACTGGCCTTTCCGAACTTATTGGAAAGCATTCCATAATTGCTAAAGTTAATCGTCCATCCCTTTTCTTCCAGACGTTCCCGCATATCCTCATTGTAAATAGAGAAATACTGTGGAATGGCAATGTTCATCGGACATCCTTCCGTACAGTAAGAGCATCCTGTGCAGGGAATGGTGATCTGGCTGTTGATCAGATCTGCCACCTGGAAACAAACTGCCTTCTCCTGCTCTGTCAGCGGCACAAACTGTTCCATATAACTGAGATTATCCTGCATCTGCTGAAGGTTGCTCATTCCGGACAACACCATCATGACATTTGGCAGACTTGCCGCAAAACGGATGGCCCAGCTTGGTACAGACATGGACGAATCCAGCTGCGCAAACAGTTTCTCTGCTGCTTCCGGTACTTTTGCAAGGGTTCCCCCCTTTACTGGTTCCATGACAATGATGGGCTTATTGTGTTTCACTGCCACTTCATGACAGGCTCTTGCCTGAATCCATTCACTTTCCCAGTCTAAGTAGTTGATCTGCAGCTGTACAAATTCCAGTTCCGGATGTTTGGTCAATATCTCATCCAACAGTTTTGCAGAATCATGGAAGGAAAATCCCGCATGTCTGATCAATCCCTGCTCTTTTTTCTCCATAATCCAATTGAAACAGTCAAATTTCTCATATTTTGGCAGCATCTCCGCCTCAATTCCATGAAGCAGATAATAATCAAAATATCCGGCGCCTGTCTTTTTCAACTGCTCATTGAAAATCTTATCCCGATCCTCAAGAGAATTAAAAAATCCTGCGTGCAGTTTGGTGGCAAGGGTAAAACTTTCTCTTGGATGGCGATCCACAAGGGCTTCCTTGACCACATTTTCACTGGCAAACCCATTGTACATCCATGCAGTGTCAAAATAGGTGAATCCTTTCTCCAAAAACAGATCCACCATCTGTTTCACCTGTTCTACATCTACATTTGCCGCATCTGTCGGATCCAACAGGGGCATCCGCATTAACCCGAAACCTAATTTTTTTGCTGGTATGAAATCCATATCATATTCCTCCTTTTTGTATGCTGTTTTCATAAAAATTTTCCACCTGTGCGGTTGGATTTTAAGCAATTAGCCCTTGCTCTAATGAGCAGGGGTGTTTTTTCGTCCTTATGCAGGCCTAATTGTAGTTAAGAATTATGCTTGATAAAAACCTTGATATAGTCTATAATTACATATATGTAGTTAAGACAGGAGGCTTTCAAGGTGTTCATCCATGCTGTGCCAGATAACCGTGGAAAGAAGAACGACTCCCTTATCTCAAGGCTGCCTTTAACCGTGGTGACCCTGAAGCTATCCTTGAACGTGAAAAACGTAGCCAAGAAAAAAGTGAAGGGAGACCAATAATTATGGATCAATACACCGAGAATAAGAAGCCGGTTGTCGAGTATACCGCAAGAATCACTCTTCCAAATGGCGAAGTCATCGAAAAAACAGTTTCTAACACCGGGGACTTCCCGTCCCTTGAGGATTTTGACCTTTCCACGCGTGAGGGGTTCCTTGAAGATTTTGATCATTTTGAGAAAACCATTCTCAAAACCAGCAGGGAACTCAACAACGAGATATCAAAAGAACTCCTTGGGGCATCCTCTAAAAAAAACAGGAAACCACAAAAGTAAAAACTACTTCTTTGGATGCGGAAGTCGGCCGCATCAGCTTTAATGTCCATGGCTTGTTTGCTGATTCTCTTCAGCCAAAAGAACGGGTTCTTTCCCTATCTTTTCTGGAAGCCTCATCCTGCGTATGCGTCAAAACAAGTTATCGTGACGCCACTGACATACTCAACCGATTTCTTGGGCGGACAGGAGCCGGAACCATAAAGCTCCGTACTTTGTCCGACAGCATCTGCCGTATCGGTAATGAAATATCACAGGAACTTTCTGATGTTACTGAAAGAATCCTGAAAATGTACGGCTTCGACGAGGATAGTGGTCTGCCTATGGATGGCGTGGTTCTTACCGATAACATAACATCCGTGTCTGGTTCTTCCACTATCGAAATCGATGAATCCGTAATCACAGAGGCGATAGCCTGTGTTAATGATTCCCGTGAGGAAAAGATCCCTTTTTCTGCCGAAGAAGTAACCATAGAATCCATTCCGTCTGAATGTGTTTACATTTCTGTAGATGACATCGGTGTAAAGAAACAAAAGGATTCCAGAAAAGAAGGCTCTGTAAGGGATTCCAAATACGTTGAAAATACTGTTGCTCACATACAGTATGGTAATAAGTCATATATTCTTACCGGCATAGGGATGCAGAATGTCTTCAAGTCGATTCTTGCATTTCTTCTTGTCAACGATCTGCTTTCTCGTGAGATTGTATTCCTGATTGATGGAGCGAACGATCTTAAGGGACATATCAATTCTGTTTTTGCATTTCATCCTCATACGGTCATACTTGACTGGTTCCATCTTAAGAAACGGTGTCAGGAGCGGCTCAGCCAGTCGATCAAAGGGAAGGACAGGCGAAATGCCGTCCTCGAAAAACTTCTCCGTTATCTTTGGGTCGGCGATGTAACCGGTGCCAGTACATATCTGTCATCATTAGACCAAAGCGACATCAAGAACCAGAAGTGGCTGGATGACCTTCTCGGATATCTTGACAGAAAAAGCTATGCAATCAGCTGCTATGCGTTAAGAGCCAGGCTAGGGCTCAGAAACTCCAGCAATCCCGTGGAAAAGGCAAATGACCTTCTTGTGGCTCAGCGTCAGAAACATAATGGAATGGCTTGGTCATCTAACGGTAGCGGATCCCTCGCTGCATTGCAAATGATACATCTGAACCATCAGCAGGATCTTTGGTTCCGGAAAAAGGAACTATACCTATTCACACCTTCATTTGATAAGGAACAGGCAGCTTAGTACCAATCCTATATAATCACCTCATCGACTGCATATTTGGAGATTGATGCGGTCTTATCGGTGACTCTTTATTTCATGCTGATATCCCCGACTATAACAGGATTCTTTATAAGCCTACCATGCTATTCTGAAAAATCCAACCGCACAGGTGGAAAA
>JAFTGN010000026.1 GCA_017457865.1 Lachnospiraceae bacterium
CAGGGGATTGAACAGGGCAGAGCACAGGGGATTGAGCAAGGTAGAGTACAGGACGTGAAAAACATCATGGATTCTCTGGGGTTGACACCACAGCAGGCAATGGATGCAATGAAGATTCCGAAAGAAGACCAGGACAAATTTTTGACACTGATCAATAAAGAAGTTCCGGTGCAGACAAAGGCTCAAAAGCAGCCGGAAATTGCAAATGAATAAAAGATTATATTGCAAAAAATATAAAGGCAGTCTTTGAAAGAGGACTGTCTTTTTTATGGGACAATTTTCAATCAGGATCAGGGTGAACAAAAACATACAGATATGTAGAATATATGGATTTGTGAAGAAAGGATGATAAGATTGCCCATCAGAAAGAGGGCAGATACATTCCGGAAAGAAATGTAAAGAATCGATGAAGGGAGAATTGTGTGAAATATCAAATGAATAGAACATATACAAGACAGTTGAAGGGCAAACAGTCTCGTGGACAGATCATTTGGTGGATGCTGTTGTTGATGCTTTCAGAATGTGGAACTGTTGATGAAAAGGATACTATGTACATAGATACTGAGTCTGTGATACAACAATTAAATGCATCAAACAATATGAAAGAATGGGGAAATCTTATGCCTTATTTTACAACAGAAAAAGATGGCACAGACATTAGAAATCAAACAGGAAGATTTTTTAGAAGAAAAAGAACAATCCCATGGATGAAAAAAATGCAAAAGAACAAAAAAGAAAAATGGGAATGATGTGGGGATATGAATGAAAAAGAAACAAACACAAAAACAAAGGTTATCATTGATATTGATGTGTATTGCCGTTTTTTGGGTGATCATGGCGATTGTGGTTTATATTGCTCCTTATCAAAAAGGATATGAAAGACAGCATGTAGAAGAACAGATGGCAGTTTCCTATTTACAGGAACTGCGGAAACAGAGAGGGAAAGATACTGATATAGAGGGAACGGAACTTGAAACAGAAATCATACAGAATTCCCCAAATACAAAAATACCAGTGCAGAATCTTTCTAAAGGCACATGGAGAGATGAGGAATATTATGAGTTAAATGGTATTACGTATACCCCGGATTATGCGGTAGGTGCAATAGACTGTGTATTGATCATTCCTAAGATCCACCTTTGCCGTGGGGTCTATACTGGAACGTGGGATGAGATTTATCACAATTTGGATGTTTGGATGACAACAACAGCAAGACCTGACTATCGTTTGGGAGAGACACATTATTGTATTTATGGGCATAATACACCCAGATTGAATCTGTCTTTTAATCGGCTACAGTCTTTGGAAGAAGGAGATATTTTCTATCTGGTGAATGAAGAAGGCGCATATCAATACAGAGTGACCCATTCATTTGGGATCAGCCGCAGTGACAGTACCCGGTATACAGATGATTTTTCAATTGAGAGTACCTGTTGTTATCTGATTACCTGTGGAAGAGGGGCATATCAATATCTGGATTTGTTTGTAGAAGGACAGTTACAGGAGTTTACAGAGTTATCTGCAATTGATATCAACCAGTATTTTATAGAGTGAGAATGGTGAATGACTTGTAAAGTATGCTGGTTTTCGCTATAATGCAAGCAGTGAAATGTGATTTGATTTCTTTCAGACAAATGAATTGCAGGAAGAAAGATCAGGTATTTCATTTATATAAAATATAATCTTAGGAATCAGGAGAGAAAGATGCGATTTAGACCTTGTATTGATATTCATAACGGAAAAATCAAGCAGATTGTAGGAAGCAGTCTGAAAGATCAGGGAAACCAGGCGGTAGACAACTTTGTTTCAGAGCAGGATGGAGCCTTTTATGCCAATTTTTACCGAAAGGATGGACTGCAGGGAGGACATATTATTTTGTTGAATCCAGCAGGAAGCGAGTATTATGAAGCAACCAAGCAGCAGGCACTTTTGGCATTACGGGCATATCCAGGTGGATTGCAGATTGGTGGAGGTATTCATGATAGAAATGCAGTAGAATTTCTGGAAGCAGGTGCATCTCATGTGATTGTGACTTCTTTTGTATTTCGGGATGGAAAAATTTCTTATGAAAATCTGGAAAGAATGAAACAGGCAGTGGGCAGGGAACATCTGGTGCTGGATTTGAGCTGTCGGAAGAAAGATGGGCAATATTATATTGTCACAGATCGTTGGCAGAAATTTACAGATGTGGCAGTCACCTCTGAAGTATTGGATACGCTTTCGACGTATTGTGCAGAATTTTTAATTCACGCAGTAGATGTAGAGGGGAAGGCATCTGGAATCGAAGAAGAACTGGTTAGAATGTTGGCCGATTGGGATGGAATACCCATTACCTATGCAGGTGGGGTAGGCACGTTTGCAGATTTGGAAAAGCTAAAGGAATTGGGAAAAGGGAAACTGGATGTGACCATTGGCAGTGCCTTGAGTTTGTTTGGTGGACAGATGGAGTATGAGGCGGTATTGGATTATATCTGCCGGGATCAAGACTCTATTGGGAAGTAACTCCATTGGTCAAATAGGTCAATTCAGGGAAACAAATACAAAAATACGAAACTCCCATTTATGTATGTCAGTTTGGATTTTGCGTAGAATAGGAACTGCGAAGCATGAATGGGAGTTTCTATAAAACAATACTTGTTTTAAATAGAGTATTTTTGAATCCTAGCAGTCATTTTGTATAGAGTGCTTTCGTTAATCTTTATGCTGCATACCATTGGCATCCATATGGAAATTTTCTGTATAAATCAGTTCGGAGATTGGCACGATGGTATATCCTTTTTCCTGTAACCCAGTAATGACCGCATCTAATGCCTGAGCCGTATATTTTGCACCATTGTGCATTAAGATAATAGATCCGTCAGCCAGATTTTTGTGATTTAATACTCGGTTGATGATATCATCCACTCCATAGTTTTTCCAGTCCAGACTGTCTACACTCCATTGGATGGTAAAGTAGTTGTTGGCAGTAGCAGTTTGGATCAGATTATTGTTGTAATCACCATATGGTGGACGAAACAGTGCCATGTCTATGCCAGTTAATTCTTTGACTTTTTTATGTACACTCATTAATTCTTCAGTGCATTGGGATGAATTCAGCTTGCTCATTTCCTTGTGATTTTCACTGTGATTTCCCAAGTCGTGTCCTGCTGCAGCAATGGCTTTGACATCATCTGGATAAGCTTCTACCCAGCCTCCTGTCATGAAAAAGGTCACATGAACATCATGTTTTGCCAGAACATCCAAAATGTTCTGTGTATCTTCATTTCCCCAGGCTGCATCAAAACTAAGAGCCACCTTTGGCTCATCCGTATCTACACAATAAATGGGCAATTCTTTTCCATTGACTGTGGTGCTGGCGGTGATTCCTTCAGGCAGTGCTTTGATCGCCCCCATAACGAACAACAGAAACAGTGTGCCAATGAGAATGCTTTGCATCACTGCATGCAAGCGTTTCGTATTGGTCAATTTTTCGGATAATTCTTTCAAAGTCCTATGCTCCAATAGATTCATTCTATACAGTATATGTGAAATAGAGGCAATTATTCATCTGCCGTGAGCAACAGAGATTTTGCGACAAAGGTCAACTTATTTTAATATAATTGTTGACAATAGAAGATAAAAAAGCTAATATGGTATTGGCACAGTGTTTTTTGACAGTAGAAAGGAAAAGGTTATGACAACAGAAAGAAAAGAGCACAAAAAAAATTTACGAACCATTGATTTGACATTGATTGCGGCATTTGCGGCATTGATTGCCGTTTGTTCTTGGATCAGTATTCCCACCACCATACCATTTACATTGCAGACCTTTGCAGTTTTTTTGACGGTAGGTGTACTTGGTGGAAAGAGGGGCACGATTGCGGTTGCCGTATATATTTTGCTGGGAGCTATCGGATTACCGGTATTTGCAGGAATGAAAGGAGGTCTGGGTGCGCTTCTTGGTACCACAGGCGGATATATTCTGGGGTTTCTATTTTCCGCATTGTTGATGTGGGGACTGGAAAAAATATTGGGGCATAAGCTGTGGAATCTGGCCATCTCTATGGTGCTGGGACTTATCGTATGTTATGTATTTGGCACAGGATGGTTTTTGGTTGTGTATACAAAAGTAAATGGAGTTGTTTCCCTGGGAACTGTGTTGGGATGGTGTGTGACGCCGTTTATTGTGCCGGATTTACTGAAAATTGCACTGGCACTTGTGCTGACCAGACAGTTAAAGCCTTATCTGCCGGGGGAATAGGGCCTGATAAAAGTTTTAAAAACAGAAAGTGATTGTTTACAATAGCATATTTTAGAGAAATCGCTCCAATCTGATAGGTTCCCTTTAAGTGAGTTTTTATTACCAAAGAAAGAACCTATCAAGAAAGATTGAAGCGATTTCCTATGTCAGTTCAATTGTGCCGCCATGAAAGGTTTCTGTATGTCCATCTGCATGAAGAATGGTCAGACCACCGTCTGATTCGATGGACAATGCCTGAACTAATTTTCCCTGGTAGCAAATGGTCTGGTGTAGCACAAGGGAATGTTCCGTGTATTCATTTATATAAGTAGAGGAATTCTGCCAGTCTATGGTCAGTAATTGAGTACAGATTTCTGCAATCAGATCACAGCGATGTACCTCGGTGAAAGACAAACTGGTGGCAATGCTGGAAAGAGAAGCTGGAAACGAACAGCTGTGCAGATTCAATCCAATGCCTACTACAGCATGAGAAATTTGTCCGCTTTCCAAATCAGAAATGGCTTCTGTCAGGATCCCCCCAGCCTTTTTTCCATGAAAAAAAATATCGTTGACCCATTTAATCTGAAGCTGTATGCCGGTCAGGGTAGATACACTGCGCAGCACTGCCACCGCTGCAGCAATGGTTAGCAATGTAGGATTCTGACAGGGATAGGGAATGGGCAGAATCAGTGACATATAAATCCCTGTTTTTTGGGGAGAGTAGAAAGATTTTCCTTTGCGTCCCCTGCCATTTGTCTGAGTGTCGCTGACAATTAATGCATATCCATCAAATCCAGAGGCCAGCATACGTCGCGCCTCGCTATTGGTGGAGTCGATGGTGGAAAAAACAGCAATCTGCAGATCAGGAAAGTTTTGTAATGATTTTTGCAGCACTTGTGTGGAAAGCAGGTCACAATCCGGAGAAAGGAGATAGCCCTCCTTTGGAATGGCATCAATGGGATAGCCTTCTGCTTTTAAAGCATTGATTGTTTTCCAGATTGCATTGCGGGATACCTGATAGCGATTGGCAAGCATCTGACCGGAAAGGGGTTGGGAGCGATTTTGCAGCAGTTCTGTAAGTATTTGATTTTTTAACATAGAAAATCCTCTTTTATGCATTTTTAGTAACCTGTTTTTTGAAAAACTCTGTGTACAAAGTGTAATTATCATTATAACAGAATCTGGCATATTTGTCATTTTCTTCCATGAAATTTATACTTTCATTGATTTTCCTCAAAAAACAGTTGTCACATTGGAAACAATCATTTATAATTGGAATGCAAATAAAATATTGTTTGAATGAGGCGAGAGATGAAGAAGATGATGAAACAGTTAATCTTCGGTCTGGTGCTGATTGCACTTTTGGGTACGACAGTCAGCCAGTCGGTGTTGGCCAGTCCGGAAGATTATGCAGAGGAAGAAGTGGATCTGGAGGGGCCAGACATTCACGGAGAGGGATACTGTGTACTGGATGCAGACACAGGAGAAGTTCTGTTATCAAAAAATATGAACCATGAATTTTATCCTGCTAGTATTACGAAGGTAATGACCGCATTGATTGTGTTGGAACATGTGAAAAAACTGGATGATACTCTTACGTTTTCAGATTATGCCATTAACTCTTTGACGAGCAACAGTTCTACGCTATCACCAAAGGCAAAGGTGGGAGAGCAGATGACCGTTCGGAATGCGTTGTATGGCATGATGATGGTATCTGCCAATGAATGTTCTACTGCATTAGCAGAATACGTGGCAGGCAGTGAGGAACAGTTTGCGGAGTTGATGAATCAAAAAGCAAAAGAATTAGGCTGCACTCAGACACATTTTGTCAATGCCCATGGATTGCATAATGATGCCCATTATACTACACCATATGAAATGTTGCTCATTTTCAGAGAAGCGTTGAAAAATGATACCTTTCGAGTGATTGATGCAACCGTTAACTATACATTGCCAGCCACCAATCTAAGCGATGCCCGTACTCTTCGTATGGGACATGCTATGCTCAATGGAGATGAACCAGCGGTGGGAGTTTACGCAGGTAAGACTGGACGGACTTATTATGCAGGCCGGACATTATTGACTGCGGCAGAACACAACGGACACCATTTGCTGTTTTGTGTGATGAAATCGGATGATTATAACTGTTATATTGATACACGGATTTTGATGGAATATGCATATGGGATGGTGGATGGGATTCTTCCAGTTCCGTTTGCATGGAACATGAAAACAGAGACGCTTATTACGACAGGTTCTGTCAATATCAGGGAATTTCCCAGTACAGAGTCGTTGTCAAAAGGAAGCTTTCCGGAAGGAACAGAAGTCACCCGTTTAGGCAGTTATGGCGGATGGAGTATGGTACAGTGTGACAGTGGTGTGTATTATGTATCCAGTTCCATGCTGGGATGGTATGACGCATCAGGCAATTTAGTTGTGGAATCCATACCGGAACAAATTTCTGTTGTACCACCTGTCACAGAAACAGAATTGGAAACAGAGACAAAGGAAACATTGTGGATGGAAGAGAACAGTGTGGCAGAGGTTTCTGTTTCGGAGGCAGAGTCTACTGTGACAACGACAGAGCAATCTGTAGACGAACGTTCTGAACAGTTGAAGGAAAACTTTCTGATGAAAGCAGGACATTTCTTTGGAAATAT
Source organism: Lachnospiraceae bacterium (assembly GCA_017457865.1). Classification (GTDB taxonomy): domain Bacteria; phylum Bacillota; class Clostridia; order Lachnospirales; family Lachnospiraceae; genus UBA2942. Next base: position 6,880 of record JAFTGN010000026.1, read on the forward strand.
GAGTACGGAGACATTGACAGTGTTGATGCTGGTATTTTTTGCACTGTCCGTGGTGTTGTTGATTGCATTGATTATATTGCTGTTCCTGATTCGAAGATGGAGATAGTGAGAGATTTGGAAGATGGTAGTTGGCATTTTTTGGTCAGGAGCAAAAGATTTGCACATTTTGTAAGATTATACCATCGATTTGTACTTGTATATTTTGCCATAATGCGGTATACTATGAATACAAGAAAGCAGTCAGAATCAACAGAAGCTGACTGTAGTATCCTGGGGTGTTCGAGATCCTGCCATGTTTGAACCTACATGACATAATACGGGATTCCTATATCATCAGACGGATGCCAGGCCTCCGTTTTGCAGTGGAAGGCAGATGTCTGCTTTGCGGTTGCCCACCTAGCTTTGCTAGGAGTCAAATAGGTAGGGACGGCATTTTGGGATTATGCAAAAGATCAGGTTGTTGCAGTTTGCAGCAGCCTGGTTTTTTCTTCCTGACCGGGGGCGGAAATTCCGCAGGGCAGAATGCTGTCTTACAACAGAAAAAGAATAAGAGATACTTCCGAACCATAAGAAAACAACATTGGGTAAGGAGTTTGTGTCTTGAAAATAAAATGGATGACAGGCGCCATGGCAGTGTTGCTGTGCACCTTCTTTTTTTGGCAAATGACAGGTATCATGCAGTCAGAACAGACTGCATCGGTTCCGGTCAGTGGAATTTCAAGAGGAGTGGTTTGTAAAAGTCTGGCACTGTCTCTGACAGATCCATCTGTTTGCAGTCAGGCAGACCAGGGGATACTCATGTTATCTGACAGAGAGGACTGGTATGCACCTTATTACGCATACTTATATGAACAGGGGATTGTGACGGAACAATTGATCACTCCTTCTCGTATCGTTATGGAGACAGGCATTACCACCGGAGAATTGAAATATATGCTGGGGCAGATGCAATTGACAGAACTGGCAGAGCGGTATTTACAGGCAGAACCCGACGAACTGGTAGACAAGGAGTTGTTTTGGGAATTATACCAGAAGATATTGGAGGCCACTGACGTAACAGGAGAAGTGACAGAGTTGGTCATACAGATTTATGGAACCGCTGCGAACCTGACAGATGCGGTGGCATGGCAGTGTTATACCAGTGAAGGCGTGATGGGATTTTCAGGACTGGCACTGGATTATTACATAGACAGTTGGATACGTGTCTTGCAGCGAGACCATGAAATTATTGTGGTACTGGGAGAAACAGAATCGGTACAGTTGGCAGAAGAATCGGAATCGCCTCTTTTGGCAGATGCTTCCGGAATTCCCATGATTCGTGTACTGCTGAATAATTCGAATTACACATCCTGCTATCATCCTTATGTGGAACTGACTTGTAGACAGAATTGGCTGTTACAAAAGGGGGAAGTGTTTGAAGAAATACCAGCAGGGGAAGTGGTGCATTTAGAGCCGGGAGATGAGCGGTTTGCATTTGGTACCATCACTGCGCATGCAGTGCAGGATGAAATAGCAGTATTAAACATTCAAAGAAGCCTGGGAACTCCTTCTTATGGAGGAAAGTTGGAAATTACAGAAGACGGGCAGGGGTTATTGATCGTCAATGAGCTTCCAATTGAATCTTATTTGGTGAAAGTGGTGCCGAGTGAAATGCCATCCAGATATGGAATAGAAACAGCAAAGATTCAGGCAGTTTGTGCCAGAAGCTATGCCATCAGACAGATTCAGCAAAATGCCTGTCGTGCGTATCGTGCGCATGTAGATGACAGTACGGCTTTTCAAGTGTATAACAATGTGCCAAGCCAGCCTATTTCTCAACAGGCAGTAGAAGAGACAGAGGGGGAAGTGCTGACAGATGCTCAGGGGAATGTATTGTCTGCCTATTATTTTTCCACTTCTTGTGGGTATACCACAGACATTACTTCATGGAATGCAGATGCTGCCATACCGGCGTATTTGGAGATGAAAGAAGTGAAGCAACAACCGGAACGTATGGATATTCGAAACGAAGATGTATTTCAGTCTGTCATAATGGACTGGAATCATCCGGGATATGAACTGGGGATGGTTTGGTATCGCTGGAAATATAAATGTTCTTTAGAGACATTGGGCGAAACGATTGAAGATCGGCTGCCTGCAGTGATTGCGCAATGTGGACAGATGATCTGGATGGAACGGGATGGGGAACTATTACCGGCAGATTTATCCATACAGTTAGGAGCATTGCAGGACATACAGGTGATACAAAGGGGCAGTGGTGGAATCGTGCAGGAAGTTGCACTTACGGGAAGTGAGGCAGTTCTGCATGTATATGGACAGACAGCCATCCGTAAACTGTTGGCTGCACCCGATTATATGTATGACAATGGCTCTGAGGAGGGCAGAAGTCATAGCGAAAGTACACTATTGCCCAGCGGTTTCTTTTGTTTACAGCCGGTATGGATTGAAACAGAAAAGGAGGCACCTGTAATACCGAAGGAAACAGTAACATCGAAAGACACATTGTCATCGATGGAATCAGAAAGGTACAATGGTTACGTTTTTTGGGGAGGTGGCAATGGTCATGGCATTGGAATGAGCCAAAACGGTGCTTATGCTATGACACAGGCAGGCATGAACTATCAGGAGGTTCTGCAATTTTTCTATAAAGGCAGTGAAATTCGTAAGATTACAGAGAATTTTGCACAAAGTTAGATAAGATGCGTGTTTTTTATTGCGAAATACAGCAGATAAAGGTATAATAAGCATGGCACAAAGTTTTTGACTGAGTAGGAGGCAATTATGGCAAAGATTCAGATGACAACTCCCCTTGTTGAGATGGACGGAGATGAGATGACCAGAATTCTCTGGAAGATGATCAAAGATGATCTGTTACTTCCTTTTGTGGATTTGAAGACAGAGTATTATGATCTTGGTCTGGAGTACAGAGATGAGACAGATGACCAGGTGACAATAGATTCTGCCTTGGCGACAAAGAAGTATGGTGTTGCAGTAAAGTGTGCCACCATTACCCCGAATGCTGCCAGAATGACAGAATACAATTTAAAGCAGATGTGGAAGAGCCCAAATGGTACCATTCGTGCTCTTTTGGATGGTACAGTATTCCGTGCTCCGATTATTGTAAAAGGAATTGAACCAAATGTGAAGACATGGGAGAAGCCAATTACCATTGCCAGACATGCGTATGGTGATGTCTATAAGGCCACTGAAATGAAGATTCCAGGTGCGGGCAAGTGTGAGTTGGTTTATACTGATGAGAATGGCAATGAAACCCGCGAACTGATTCATGAATTTGCAGGTCCTGGCATTGTACAGGGACAACACAATATAGAGGCATCCATTGAGAGTTTTGCAAGAAGTTGCTTCAACTATGCATTGGATACCAAGCAGGATATCTGGTTTGCAACGAAGGATACCATTTCCAAGAAGTATGACCATACATTTAAGGATATTTTCCAGGAAATTTTCGATGCAGAGTACAAGGAGAAATTTGTAGCAGCAGGAATCGAGTATTTCTATACACTGATTGACGATGCAGTTGCCCGTGTTATCAAGTCCAAGGGTGGCTATATTTGGGCATGCAAGAACTATGATAGTGATGTGATGAGTGACATGGTAGCCACAGCATTTGGGTCTCTGGCTATGATGACTTCTGTACTGGTTGCACCGGATGGAACATATGAGTATGAAGCTGCACATGGCACAGTACAGAGACATTATTATAAGCACTTAAAGGGAGAAGAAACTTCCACCAACTCTGTGGCAACGATTTTTGCATGGAGTGGTGCGCTGAGAAAGCGTGGAGAGTTAGACAATCTGCCAGAGTTAGTAGCATTTGCAGATAAGCTGGAGAAGGCAACCATTGATACCATTGAAAGTGGTACCATGACCAAGGACCTTGCCCTGATCACCACATTAGAGAATGTGAATGCAGTCAACAGCGAAGGCTTTATCAAAGCGATTGCAGCCAATTTGGCAGCAATGATGTAACATAAAAATAGAGACACCTTTTCGGAAATGAATGAAAACCGAGAGGGTGTCTTTTTTTGGGTGTGACCAATGTAAAAAAAATAGGAACATTTTGGTCACATCTTTTTTTTAAGTAAATGTTTTGTTAGTATGAACCCAACAGCCATTTACAGCAGTGAGTGGTTGAGTTATGTAGGAGGTCATACTATGAAACAAAGAACCTTATCCATTTTGTTGACAGTTGCTTTATTAACAGGCGGAGCAGTACAACCAGTACGGGCAGAAGAACCGGAAGTGATCCAATCAGTATCAGAAGAAAAGACAGAAAGCATCCAATCAGTATCAGAAGAAGAAACACAAATGACACAATTTGTGCAGGAAGAAGAATCTATAGAAACGCCAGACGAATTACAGAACTGGGAAGAACCGGAAAGTATTTCAGGAAGTGAAGGGGTGATGCGTCTGTTTGTATCTGTAGATATGCAACTGGAAGGACTTTCTTTAGAGGAAGGAGAGGCAGAAGAACCAGAAAGCCAGGCCGAAACAGAACCGGAGGAAACTACCCGGGAGGAGACAGAAACTGAAACGGAGGAACCTGTACCGACCCCCATTGATCTTTCCAGAGGGAAAATTCGATTATCTGACACGGTATATACGTATGATGGAAAGGCAAAAACACCAGAAGTGTCAGTTGTATTAGGAGAAACACAACTGGCGCAGAATGTAGATTATACGTTGGTGTATGAAAACAATACTGCCATTGGAACCGGTTCTGTGACCGTCAGCGGAATGGGGGGTTATACCGGAACGCTGACTGCCACATTTTCCATTCAAATGGCACAGCCCAAATTGGAAAAAGCAGAAAATACAGTTGCGGGTGTTTCTGTGAAATGGAGCAAAGTCAATGGAGCAGAAGGGTATTATGTATATCGAAAAACAGAAAACAGCAACTGGAAAAGAGTAGGAACAGTAGAAAGAGGAAATACCGTCAGTTTTGTAGATACCACCGTTTCTTCTGGTACGTCTTATGTGTATACAGTTCGGGCTTATGTAGGTTCCATCAGAAGTGGGTATGATGCAGCAGGTATAAGCATAAGGTATCTGGCAACCCCATCTCTGAATGTGGTCAACGGTGTGAAAGGTGTGACGGTGACATGGAATCAGATTAAGGGAGCCACAGATTACAATATTTACAGAAAAAGCGGCAGTGGAAACTGGAGAAAAATCGGAACGACAGGAAAAGGAACCGTGCTGCGATACAGTGACCAGACGGCTTCTTCCGGAACAACTTATACGTATACAGTAAGAGCGGTATCCGGCAATGTAATGAGCAGTTATGATCCGGCAGGAAAAAGTCTGAAATATTTGTCTAAGCCGGTGGTGACGGAAGCTTATAATGGAGTGGCAGGCGCCACTGTGAAGTGGAAGAAAGTGAACGGTGCAGAAGGATACCATATATATAGAAAGAATGGAAATGGAAACTGGAAACGGGTAGGTACTGTAAAGGGTGTGAACACATTACGTTATGCAGACAGCAATGCATCTTCCGGTACTGTGTATACGTATACAATCCGTGCGTATGTTGGCAGTACATTAAGCGGATATGATATAGCAGGAAAGAGTGTACATCGTCTGGCACAGCCTGTTGTGAAAGATGCAGTCAATGGTGTATACGGTGTGACAGTAAAATGGGGCAAAGTCAATGGTGCAACTGGTTATAATATATACCGAAAAAGCAGCAACAGTGACTGGAAAAAGATTGGGACAGTAAAGGGCGGCAGTACCGTGACATATAGTGACCGGACCGCAACATCCGGCAAAGATTATACTTATACAGTGCGTGCCAGCTATGGAAAAACACTCAGCAGCTATGATACAAAAGGAAAAAGTCTGTATTACCTGTCCAGACCGGGATTGACCGGTATTTCTGATGGCGGATCTGGTGTGACAGTGAAGTGGAAGAAGGTGACAGGAGCATCGGGATATCGTGTGTATCGGAAGTCCGGCAACAGCGGTTGGAACAGAATTGCCACTGTAAATGGTGTTTCTGTGAATGAATATACAGATAAAACAGTTGCATCTGGTACACATTATGTGTATACTATACGTGCGTATTCCGGTCACACACTCAGTGGATATGATCCTTCCGGTATTGGAATTGATGTGGTTGGGGTGCATTATCCTTCCAGTCAGACCATTGATTTGGCAAATCGTCTGGACAAGACAGTGAAAGGGTATGGACAGGGAAGGGAAGTAGATGGACAGAATCGCCCTATTTATGCACTGAGTATGCAAAGTGCATATGGAAAATACAATGCTACTTTTCTCAATTCCAATCCAAATGCAGTGTCCTTTATTTTTACATGTGGATGGGAGAACAGCTCCGGTGGAAGACCCAATACAGAAAAAGTGCTGGATATCTTAAAACAGAAGGGTGTAAAAGCAGCATTTTTTGTGACACATGAGTATGCAAGTCATAATCCATCGATTGTGCGGCGCATCATCAATGAAGGGCATATTTTGGGCAGTCATGGCTATTCTCATCCAGACAACGGCATCCCATCTTTGGGTGTGACAGCCCAGATTGATGACACTTTACGGATGCAAAACTATATTCGGGATACATTTGGATATGAGATGCGCATCTATAATTTTTCATCCTCTTATTGGAGTGACAGTTCTATGGCACTGATTTCCGGTATGGGATATCAGATTTGCTTTTACAGCATCAACTATAGAGATTGGCTGGTGAATCAGCAGCTACCTGTTAGTCAGGCATATGCCCATCTGGTTAACTCCATGCACCCAGGTGCCATTTATATGCTGCATACGGTGTCTGATACCAATGTGGCAATCCTTGGGTCCGTGATCGATGAAGCAAGACGAAGAGGGTATACGGTGACATCCGTGTATTAAAAAAACAAGGGGAGAGGCATTCGGTCTACTTGCTCTTGATAGAGAAGAGGGAAGTAAGTTGGAAAAAACAACGGGAGAGGAAATGCCTGTATTCGAAAGACTGGCAAAGTGGGACAATTTAAAAGGTGTGCTGATTATCTGCGTGGTCATTGGTCATTTTGTCCAGTATGGTGCAGCGCAGGAAGAACTGACACTGTTTCGAAATGTATTTATTTATATATACAGTTTTCATATGCCCATGTTCATTTTTGTAATGGGATTGTTTTATAAGCGAACAGAAGAGACACAGTTGAAGACAGACCGGATTCGGTATTATTTGATACTGTATGTAGGATTGAAAACATTGATTTTTTTGCTACGGCAGTGGTTGACTGGAGAGGGCAGTTTTACCCTGTTATCGGAGGATGGTACCCCTTGGTACATGTTTGCGGCAGCTGTCTATATGGGACTGGCGTATGTGATACGGAATCAAAAACCGGCATTTGTGGTAACGGTGTCGGTTTTATTGGGTATCTTTGTAGGATATGATGCATCAATAGGAGATTTTCTGGTATTGAGTCGTATTTTTGTTTATGCACCTTTTTTCTTTTTGGGATATTATGCAGAACCAAAAACGCTGGCAAGGCAGCTAGATGGCAGAAAGATGAATTATGTGATTGCGTTGATGGTGATGATCGGACTTGCTGTGTATTGCAGTAGAAATTTGGAAACTGCATATGCGTATCGTCCATTGTTCACTGGTCGTCATGCGTATCAGGTATGTAAGGAAATTGAAAACTGTAGCGGATGGAATCGAATCCTCAGTTATGGCATTGCGCTGGTGGTAGGAATGTCTCTGGCAGTGTGGATGCCCAATCGAAAGATTCCGCTATTGACCAATTGCGGCAGACATTCTTTGGGGGTTTATTTTTGGCACAGACTGGTGTTATATATTTTAAATTTTTATATGGTAGAGACCACATTACAGAACTTTGATCTGTTATGGTATCAGATTATATGGATGGCGATAGCAGTGATACTGGCATTGGTATTGTCTCTTCCTGTATTTGAAGTGCCGTTGCAGTGGCTGGCCAAACTGTGTGGGGACAAAGCAAAAGCAGATGTGAGATAAAAAACAGGCAGAAATGATCCAAACATAGGTATCATTTCTGCCTGTCGTACATAATGAAATCACGGTTGTGTTTGAAATGATAAGATAACTAGCGCATCCATATCGTGATTCTTTTTACATGACCAATTAAAGGACTCTTTCTGTGAAGATTCGTTTTACACTCTGAATTTCTTCATCTGTGGCAGGGCGAGCCGGTTCGTAATAGCCATGATTTTTTGCCAGTTCAAATAATTCATACTGAGAAGTTTCACAAGAGTTTCTCATTTGAATCAGCTGCTGACGAAGTTCCTGATTGGCTGTCTGGCTGATCATATGACCATATCCTTCCAGACTGGCATTGATTTGAGATAAAGCGTCGGATACCATGATTTTTTCCTGCATGATAAGGTTGCTCCTTCCTAAATAATAAAACTGTGATTGTTTTTGTAAGGATTCAGATACTGTTTTCTGTGAAAGAACTGAATCGTGACGGATTGTTTTTACTGTAAGAAACGCATCAGATCTGTTTTGGTCTGTGCTGCGCTCTGTGCAGATTTCTGGAAATACTGCTGAATTTCCGGAGTAGTTGCCTCCTCTGCATAGGCGGTCATCTTGCAGGATAAGGTGTCATGCTGCATGATCAGATGACGGAGTGTCTGTAATTCCATTTCATTGATACAAGAATGAGAAGAAGTTGTGTTCATAAGAAGACTCCTTTCTAAATTTAATACGATAGACAATTGCGAAACTATGATGCCGAACGTCTTTCATCAAAATTTTTATTTGAAAAAATTTCTGATGTGCAGACTGTTTTAGGTCTGCTCAAAGAGTTTCGCAATTACCTATGGAATACTACAGGCGATGCCTGCTGGGTGATGGATTGAATCATCACACAGGACTAGCATGTGAAAATTCGGGTTTTTTATGCTGGAAAAAAGAAACAGTCTGGATAAAACGATTTAAATTTGTAGAAAAATGTCGAACTGTACAGAATGAAGGATATCGACCAGAAAAGAATGATATATTTTAGTAAAATTGCGCAATTTGGTTGACGAATGACAGAAAAAAAGATAAAATAATCATAGCAGACAGAAAGATTTTATCTGCACATCGTCAGTTCATGGAGAGCTATAGTTGTGAAGGTACTGGACTGTTGTGAAGAAACAAGGTAACTATTCAGGAGGCAATATTTCGCGAAGGTTTTGCGAAGCAAAATCCTGAGTCATGCAGGCAAAAACACAAACGACGGAGTCGATTAGGAATGGATTTTTGCCCATAACTGTGAGGGTACTGAACAGTTACGAAACAAGGAAGGAATGGTCAAAATGAGTATGGGGTATAAGATTCTTGAAATTGACAGTCTGTTAGGCAGATATTATGAGCGGGATATCAATCTTCGTATGGAGAATTATCATCGTATGAAGAATGAATTGCTGACAGAAGGACAGAATTTATCTGATTTTGCCAATGGTGCAAATTATTTTGGCATACATAAGACAGAGACGGGCTGGGTGTATCGAGAGTGGGCACCGGCAGCAGAAGCCATGTTCTTTATGGGGGATTTCAATGGCTGGAATAAAGAAGCAAATCCCATGAATTACATTGGAAACGGTGTGTTTGAACTCTACTTAGACGGTGGGAATGCATTGTGGAATGGCTGTAAGGTAAAAGCAGTGGTTCGTCATGATGGCCAGATGTTAGAGCGTATTCCATTGTATGCCAAGCGTGTGGTACAGGATCCGAATACCCTTGTGTGGTGCGCTGAGGTGTATGATTCTTCTGATTTTGTGTGGACAGATGCAGGATTTAAGGCGGACCCTACACCATATATTTATGAGTGTCATATCGGTATGGCACAGGAGAAAGAAGGGATCGGCACATACAAGGAGTTTAAGGAGTTTAACCTGCCTCGTATCAAGGCTCTGGGATATAATACCATCCAGATTATGGCCATCATGGAGCATGTGTATTATGGTTCCTTTGGCTATCAGGTATCCAACTTCTTTGCCGCTTCTTCCAAGTATGGTACACCGGATGAGCTGAAAGATCTGATCAATACTGCCCATGAGATGGGCATTCAGGTATTGTTGGATGTAGTACATTCTCATGCAGTGCGCAATACAGCAGAGGGACTCAATGAATTTGACGGTACCGTATACCAGTTCTTCCATGCAGGAGGCAAGGGAGATCACAGTGCATGGGGTACAAAACTGTTTGATTACAACAAAAAAGAAGTCCTGCACTTCCTGTTGTCCAATTTGAAGTTCTGGATGACAGAGTATCATTTTGACGGTTTCCGGTTTGATGGTGTTACATCTATGTTATACCATGATCACGGTCTGGGAACTGCATTTGATCATTATGATAAATATTTTTCTTTGAATACAGATACAGAGTCTGTGACGTACTTACAGCTTGCCAATGATCTGATTCGTCAGGTGAATCCGGCAGCCATTACCATTGCAGAGGATATGTCTGGTATGCCGGGAATGTGTATTCCCATCGAAGATGGCGGAATCGGATTTGATTATCGTCTGGCAATGGGCATTCCGGATATGTGGATTCGAATGATCAAAGAGAGAAAAGACGAAGACTGGGATATGTGGGGCATTTATCATGAGTTGACTGGTCGCAGACCACAGGAGAAGGTCATTGGTTATGCAGAGTCCCATGACCAGGCATTGGTAGGGGATAAGACCATTATGTTCCGTCTGTGCGACAGCGAGATGTATTATAAAATGGATAAGGCAAGTTCCAGCATGATCATCGACCGTGGTATTGCACTGCATAAGATGATTCGTCTGGTGACCGCATCTTTAGGCGGGGAAGGTTATCTGAATTTTATGGGCAATGAATTCGGTCATCCGGAATGGATTGACTTCCCCCGTGAGGGCAATGGATGGAGTTATTTCTATTGCCGCAGACAGTGGAGTCTGGCAGACAATCCGGATTTGAAGTATATGTGGCTGAATGATTTTGACAAAGCCATGTTGTCTCTTTTGCAGAAGAATAAGGTACTGAGCAAAGGGGAAACACACAATCTCTGGACACATCAGGGAGACAAGGTACTGATTTATGAGCGCAACAATCTGCTCTTTATTTTCAGCTTCCATCCCAATAAATCCTTCAGTGGCTATTTCGTGCCTGTGACAAAGGGAGGTGAGTATAAGGTCATCCTGAGTACAGATGCAGGGGAATTTGGTGGATATAATCGTGTGGATACCAAGATGGAATACCGGACAGAAACACTGCCAGATGGCAGGATTGGATTCCTGTTCTATATTCCAAGTCGTACCGCAGTGGTGATGAAGCGCATTATTCGCCGCAAAAAGAAAGCAGATGTGGTAGAAGGAACCGCCGTAGAAGTGTCAGAAGAGAAGCCAAAGCACAGAATGAGAAAAACTGCTGTGGTGACGGAAACAGTGTCAGAAGAAAAGCCAAAACGCAGAACCAGAAAAGCCGCGGCAGCAACGGAGGAAGCAGCAGAAGAAAAACCAAAGCGCAGAACCAGAAAGACTGCGGGGGAGAAAGCAGCAGAAGCTGAGACAGTGGCAGCCACAGAAGAGAAGCCAAAGAGAAGAGGCCGTAAAAAGAAGACTGAGGAAAAAGAGGAATGATAGATGATTTTAGCGATTGACATCGGAAATACAAATATTGTCATTGGCTGTATCGAGGGAACCGATATTTCTTTTGTGGAACGGATTTCCACCGATACTCAGAAGACAACTTTAGAATATGCATCTATTTTTAAGATGGTATTGGATATTTACCATATTCAACCAGGACAATTAAAGGGAAGCATCCTTTCTTCTGTGGTACCACCTATCAATCATGTGATTTGTGATGCCATTGAAAAAGTGATGCACATCAAACCCATGGTGGTAGGTCCCGGTGTGAAGACAGGACTCAATATTCTGATCGACAATCCGGCACAACTTGGCAGTGATCTAGTGGTAGATGCAGTGGCGGCATTAAAGGAATATCCGGCACCATTGATCATTATTGATATGGGCACTGCTACTACCATGTCTGCCATCGATGCAAAGGGCAATTTTTTAGGAGGTACCATTACACCGGGCATACGGGTGGCATTGGAATCCCTGGTCAGTCGGACTTCTCTATTGTCTCAGATCAGTCTGGAACCGCCCAAAAAGGCCATCGGCAGCAACACCATTGACAGTATGAAGAGCGGCTCTGTTCTGGGCAATGCAGCTATGCTGGATGGTATGATTGACCGTTTCTGCGAGGAATTACAGGGAGATGTGACAGTGGTGGCGACCGGAGGACTGGCACAGTTTATCGTTCCATTGTGTCGGCATGAGATCATTTATGACGATGCATTGCTGTTAAAAGGACTTTGGTATATTTACGAAAAAAACAGCTGAAAGGTTCTCTTTTTTTCAAACTCATAAAACCCTCTTTGACACATATATTGTGTTAAAGGGGGTTTTCTGTATGGCAAAGGAAGCAAGGAAAGCAGGGAAGAAAAAAGAACAGCTGATGAAGATTTTTTCCGGGCGTCTGCGAAAAATATTGATGCAGCTGCCTGTTGATTTTGCAGAAGTGCAGGAAATCCGTATGCGGATTCATGCACCATTGCTGATCGTGTATCAGAATCGTGAATATGCAGTGTTAGAACAGGGTGGTTTAGGGGCGGTAGATACAGGGGCAATACAGATTACCCGGGAGGAAATCAGAGAAACACTGGAATTGATCAGCAATCATTCGCTATATGCCTATGAAGAAGAAATCAGACAGGGCTTTATCACCATTCAGGGAGGACATAGGGTAGGCATTGCCGGAAAAACAGTGGTGGATGAACGGTTTATGATTAAGGGCATGAAATACATCAGTTTTTTGAATATACGTGTCTCTCATGAGGTGAAAGGATGTGCAGACAAACTGATGCCATATCTTTGGGGAAAAAATCAGGTGAAGCAGACATTGCTCATTTCTCCTCCCTGCTGTGGAAAGACCACCATGCTGCGGGATGTGGTGCGGCAGTTGTCCAATGGAAGTCCGGATGGAGCAGAAAGAAGAGAAGGACTGACAGTAGGGGTGGTAGATGAACGCAGTGAGATTGGTGCCTGCTATATGGGAGAGCCACAGAATGATCTGGGGATTCGAACCGACATATTGGATTGTTGTCCCAAGGCACAGGGTATGATGATGCTCATTCGAACCATGTCACCTCAGGTTGTGGCAGTAGATGAAATTGGTAGCAGGGAAGAATTGGATGCCATGTATTATGTGATGAACTGCGGTGCAAAACTGATTGCCACCGTCCATGGCACGTCTATGGAAGATATTCGCACCAAACCGATTTTGACCCAAATGGTGGCACAAAGACTGTTTGAGCGGTATGTGATTTTGGATCAGATCCCCACCATTGGCAGCATTCGTCAGATCTTTGATGAAGGGGAGCATCTGCTGTACAGTCAGGTATGACGAATATGAAGGGAGCGCATATCAAATGGAATATATAACCATGGCAGGGGTGGTGCTGTTACTTATGGGAAGCAACGGACTGGGATACTGTTTTTGTCAGCAGAAAATTCGCCGTCGCCGTCAGTTGGGGGAATTGACCCAGCTGCTCATTTTGCTACAGGGAGAAATTCGATGTCACAAAACGGTGCTGGAGGAAGCCTTTTTGATCCTGCAGGACAAGACATCGGGCTTTTGCCATGCTTTTTTACAGGAAATGGTGGCAGGCTTGCAGCAACAGGACGGATGTCGTTTTGTGGAAATTTGGAACAGAGCCATTTTGTCTGTACAGGAACAGGTGGCATTTTCACAGGAAGAGCGGAAACTTTGGATGGAACTTGGCAGCAGGATTGGGTATCTGGATCTGCAGATGCAGGAGCAGGTGCTGGAACAGTACATTACATTTTTTACTGACAGAGTACATTGGCTGGAGGGACAGGAAGCGCAGACCTGTCGGATCTATCGGGTGTTTGGTGCGGCAGGAGGATTGTTGCTGGCAGTGTTATTGCTTTGAAATACCATCGTAATATAAAGATGATTTACATAGAATAGAAGTAACTGTTCAGGAGCCATTATTCTGTGAGAGTACTAAACAGTTACGAATAGAAAATGGAACAAGAAAGGGTGGCAGGATTGGGGATTGATTTAATATTTCGCATTGCCGCAGTGGGAATTTTGGTTTCTGTCATTGGACAGGTTTTGAAATACAGTGGAAAAGATGAGCATGCATTTTTGGTCAGTCTGGCAGGATTGTTGCTGGTATTGTTCTGGATCGTGCCGTATATTTCAGATTTGTTTGATACGATTAGAAGGTTATTTGCAATTTAAGGAAAGAAGGCAGGAGGATGTTTCAGGTAGCCATTACAGCCATTGCAGCAGCACTGTTGGCGGTGCAATTAAAGCAGGCCAAACCGGAATATGGAGTGTATATTGGACTGGCAGCTGGTGTGGTAATCTTGTGGTTTACCACAGACCAGATTGGACAGGTGTTGTCTTCTATCGAACTGTTGGAACAGTATGTGCAGATAGATGCGGTATACTGGTCAGTGCTGCTGAAAATTACGGGCATTACCTATTTGTCAGAATTTGCGGGAAACATCTGCCGGGATGCCGGATATCAGGCACTGGCAGGGCAGGTGGAACTGTTTGCCAAAATCCTGATTATGGCACTGGGGATTCCGGTGGTATTGGCATTGTTAGAAACCATAGAAAGTCTTATGTAAAGGAGGTGACGTATGGAAGCAGGAACATTTCTGGATCAGTTTGATTTCACAAAGATTGAGGAAATTCTGAATCAGTGTGGACTTGGGGACAGGCTTTCTTTTTCCGGTTTGGTGGGAACTATTGTCAGAGGTAACTGGGTAGAGTTAAAAGAAATGTTGCAAAGCTATTTCGGTCAGGTTTTTTTGGGAGATCTGGTGTACAATCGGGAGATTCTGGTGCAAGCAATGGCTGCAGCCGTGTTTTCCGCTGTGTTCACTACATTTTCTTCTGTGTTTCGCAACAGCCAGATTGCAGAAAATGGATTTCTGGTCAGTTATCTGTTTCTGGTGTCTCTGGTCATTGCATCGGTGATTCTGTCGGTTGGGATTGCAAGTGATGTACTGCAGACACTGCTGACCTTTATGCGTGCCTTTATTCCAGCCTTTTCTCTGGCATTGACTTTTACCACAGGTAGCGGAGGTGCGCTGGTGTATGACCAGACTATCTTTATGATCTGTTACGGTGTGGAATATGGGATGAATCTTTTTGTCATTCCTCTGGTAGAAATGAATGTATTGCTTTGTATCACCAATCACATCAGCAAAGATGGTTTGCTGGAAAAATTAGAGGGACTTTCAGAATCGGTCTTGAACTGGGCGATGAAATCGATGCTGATGGCAGTCATTGGTATCCAGATGATTCAAAATCTGGTGGTTCCTTTGCTGCAAAGCCGGAAGATTTCTCTGGTGCAAAAGGCCATCGGGGTGATTCCGGGCATTGGCGACGGGGTAGAAGCGGTGTCTGATATTGTATTAGGTACGGGGATGCTGATTCAAAATGCAATGGGAGCAGGGGCACTGATCGTGCTGGTGCTTTGCTGTGCAGTGCCTCTTGGGAAACTGGCATTGACTGCCCTCATGTACCAGCTGGCAGCAGCGGTGATTCAGCCAGTGGCAGACAAACGAATGGTAGAAACTCTTGCCTGTGCCGGGCGTGCCGCACGTTTTTTGCTGAAAATGGTTTTTGTCTGCTGTGTGTTGTTGTTCATTACAGTGGCATTGATCTGTACTGCGGTAACTGGAAAATTCTAATGTGGATGCAGGGAGGAAAAGATGGAAGGGGTCGTTTCCTGGGTAAAAAGCATTGCGTATTATGTGATTCTCGTTTCTTTGTTTCAGGGGATATTGCCGGACAACCGATATAAAAAGTATGTGCAGCTGTTTACCGGCATGGTGCTGACGCTGTTGGTTCTTTCTCCTGTTCTGCGGTTTCAAAGACAGGAGCAGACGCTTTCCGATGCGTTTACCGACTATGTGACAGAAATGCTTGAACAGGGTTTTACAGAAGAAGCCGGGCAGCTTCGAATGCAGACTTATTATGAGACGGAGATCAGGCAGTTGATGGAACACTGTGGATATGAGGTGTGTGGCATTCGGCTTTCGTTGGATAAGAAGGGAATCCCGGAGTCGGTTTTATTGTCTGTCCGGCAAAAGGCAGAAGCGCAGGAAGAGGGCAGTATGGTGCAAGAAGTGACACCGGTGCAGATTGGCAGAGACAAAGGAGAAACAGAGGCACAGACATTGGGAATATTGGAAGAATTGATACAACAGCAGTATGATCTGAAAGAAGGAAAGGTACGGATACAGGTCCTTCCCTGAAATGCAATGATGCTATTTTTATGCAACTTTCCATCGCTTTGTATGGTTACATTTGGATCCATGTGTGCATATAACAGGAATAGGAGGCGTAACATTGACACAAGAACAGGAAGAAGGTGTAGAACAGACAATTCCAACGGAAGAAAAAGAATCACTGGTTGAAAAATGGAAAGAACACCTGTCAGGAGTGTCGAAGCGCAAATGGTATCTGATGACACTTGTGGGGATATTTTTGCTGATTTTGGCATCCAGACTGAATAAAATGGAGAAGAGTGCGGAAAATGAACCATCAAATACGGGGAAAAGTGGAGAAATGAGCACGTCTTCCCAGTATACAGATGCAGAAGATCATGCCTATACTACATACATAGAGCAGAAATTAAAAACAGTCCTGTCCACCATTGAGGGGGTAGGAGAAGCAGAGGTGTTTGTGACATTGAAGGCATCTTCTGAAAAAATCATAGACAAAGAGTACAGCCGTTCTGATGATACATTAGAAGAAACAGATTCCGGAGGAGGAACCAGAAAAGACAGGCAACTGACCTATGAAGAAAACACAGTATTGGTAGGAGAAGGAAATGGAATGCCTTATGTCTTACAGGAAATGGCACCGGAGATAGAAGGGATTTTGATTGTAGCAGAGGGGGCTGATTCACCGGTCATTGCAGAACAGATTACAGATGCAATGTCGGCATTATTTGGAGTATCTCCGCATAAAATTAGGGTATTGAAGAAGGAATCATCTTGATATGGAGGTTTTCATGAAGAGCATGAAGAGACTGTTGAAAAAAAATCAAACCATTGTATCCGCACTGGCGGTGATGCTGGCAGTGGCAGGTTATCTGACTTATGCTGGAAACACTGATCGTACAAGAAAAAATCAGACGACTTCTACATATGTGGAAGCCCAGTACGAAATTTCTCAGGAAGATCTGCTGTCAGAAAACAGTGTAGACCTGACTGGAACCGGATTGTCTGCTGATATTGGTACAGATGTTCTGGAAGATGCAGCAGACACGGCAGGACAGACGGAAAAGACCGTGCTGCACAGAGAGGAGGAAGGACTTTCTGGTGATACAGTAGTGGATGGGGAGACAGAAACCCAAACTGTAGCACAGGAAGAGGACGGACAAAATCAGGTAGCAGCAGAAGATGTGGCAGAGGATACGGACATTGCCAGTCTGGATCAGGATGCCTCTGATTTAGACAGCGTGCCGGGAGAGGCAGTATTGACAAGCGGCATGACCGTATCTGACTTTGTGGCACAGAGTAAATTAGACAGAGAGCAGGTCAGAGGTGCCAACAAGGAAGCTTTGTTGAATGTGATCAATAATGATGGAGCTACAGATGAGGAGGTACAGGGTGCCATTGATACCATGGTGACACTGACTACAACTGCTGAGCTGGAAAGTGCCACAGAGATGCTATTGAAATCCAAAGGTTTTTCGGATGCCATTGTCAGTATCAACGGTGACCAGGTGGAGGTAGTCATTGGAAAGAGCAGCCTGACCGATGCACAGCTGGCCCAGGTGGAGGACATTGTCAAACGAAAAACAGACACCGGAATCGAAAACATCGTCATTTCTTTGATGGATATGGCAGGAGAAAAACAGCAATAGTCATGCAGTGAAGGGGGAATTGCAAGAAATTTATAATTCTGCGGAAATTGACTTTTCATTCTAACAGAATTCTGTTATAATGTATGGTATCGGAACTGTGAACAGTTTACGATTTATGATTTGGCTTTTATGCCAAATGTTTCACAGGAGGTACAATTGTGGCTAGAGAAGTGGAGAAAAATTCATACGAAGTAATGTTGGAGAATGCATCCGGTAAGGTACAGATTGCAGAAGAAGTGGTTGCGATCATTGCCGGTCTGGCAGCAACAGAAGTAAAGGGCGTGGCTTCCATGGCAGGGAATATGACCAGAGAGTTGGTGGCAAAGCTGGGCATGAAGCACTTATCCAAAGGCGTTGCAGTTTCCATTTTAGAGCATACAGTTTCTGTAAAGCTTTCTTTGAATCTGTTGTATGGATATAACATTCCGGCAATCAGTGCCGCTGTACAGGATAGAGTAAAGGATGCCATTGAGAATATGACTGGTCTGCAGGTACTTGAGGTGAATATCGCCATTGCAGGTGTGAACATCTGAGAACTGGTCGGGACTGTGGCAGGACTTTTTGGGTTCTGTGGCAGTCCTTTTTCGTGTAATTAAGATGGAGGAAGAACATGAACAGACGAGAACTTCGGGAAGAAACCTTTAAGATGGTATTTCACTGTGCGTTTTATCAGGATGAGGAATTGAAGGAGCAGATTGATACCTATCTGGGTGAATTGACAGTTCCCACAGAAGAGGAGCAGATGCTGTTGAAAGGACGTTTTCTGGATATTTATGCGCAGATTCCTGGACTGGATGAAAAAATTGCGGCAGTCAGCAAAGGATGGAGCATAGATCGTATGGGAAAAGTGGATCTGTCTATTTTGCGGGTGGCGTTGTATGAGATGCTGTATGATGACGAGGTACCAGTAAAGGTTGCCATCAATGAGGCAGTAGAATTGGCAAAGAGCTATGGTGGTGACAGTTCCCCGCAGTTTATCAATGGAATTTTAGCGAAATACGCCAATTGACAGGAGAACAGACATGGCAGGTATTTATACCGTCCGGCAGGTAAATACTTATATTAAAAATATGTTTACCCAGGACTATGCTTTGAATCGGCTTCAGGTCAAAGGAGAAGTGTCCGGTTGTAAGTATCATCCATCCGGGCACATTTATTTTACATTAAAAGATGAATCCGGTACCCTTGCCTGTGTGATGTTTGCGGGAAATCGAAGCAAGGGACTGTCCTTTGTATTGCAAAATGGCTTACAGGTGGTAGTGGAAGGCAGCATCAGCACCTATGAACGGGACAGCCGTTACCAGATGTATGCAGCGAAGATCACGAGAGAAGGCATCGGAGAGTTGTACAGACGGTATGAGGAATTGAAGGCAGAGCTTCAGGAGATGGGTATGTTTGATGCCTGTTATAAGCAGCCCATTCCCCGTTATGCCAGAACCATCGGTATCGTCACAGCATCCAGCGGTGCGGCCATTCACGATATTATGAATATTGCATCCAGACGAAATCCTTATGTACAGCTGATCCTTGCCCCGGCACAGGTGCAGGGCACAGGAGCAGCAGAGAGTATTGTGAAAGCCATTGAGAGGCTGGATGCCATACACCCTGACTGTATGATTGTAGGCAGAGGGGGCGGCTCTATAGAGGATTTGTGGGCATTTAATGAGGAAATCGTGGCAAGAGCCATTTTTGACTGTGATACGCCGGTGATTTCTGCGGTGGGCCATGAGACAGATACCACCATTGCGGATTTCGTGGCAGACCTTCGGGCACCTACCCCCTCTGCGGCGGCAGAACTGGCAGTGTTTGATTACAGACAGTTTCTTGCCCAGTTAGAGGCAGGGCAGGAGCTGTTAAATCGTGCCATAGACCGGAAGATAGAGACTTGCAGACAGAAGTTGGAACGGGTGACACTGGAATTGCGGATGCAGCATCCAAAGAACCGATTGGCTACAGAAAAGCAGTATCTGTCAGAACTGGAAGATCGTTTGCAATGGAACATGGGACAGCAGCTAGAACAGATCAGATATACGTATGCACTGATGGCAGAGCGGTTAGAAGGCCTGTCTCCCCTGAAGAAACTGACAGGCGGATATGGATATATTTCCGGTTCGTCTGGTGCGGTGAAATCTGTTCAGGACATTGACATAGGAGAGACGGTGCAGATTCGCCTACAGGATGGGGGGCTGACTGCCCGTGTAACAGACAAGCGGAAAATGGAGATGCCGAAGAAGACCGGCCGGGAAGGATAAAACATGGCAAGAGGAATTGAGGATTCCCTGCGGGAAATCCAGCAGATCGTTGAAGAGATGGAGCAGGGAGACCAGACATTAGAAGAAGCATTGAAAAGCTATGAAGCAGGCATCCGTCTGATTCGCAGTTGTGGCAGACAGATTGAGGAAGCAGAGAAGAAAATTGAGATTTTAAATGAGGACGAAGATGATGAAACAGTTTAAAGAACAGCTGACAGAACGTGTGGCAGCAGTGGAAGCATTGTTGAAGCAGTATTTGCCAAAGGAAGAAGGCCTGCAAAAAACCATTTTTGAAGCCTGCAATTACAGCATGCTGGCAGGTGGAAAGCGCATTCGTCCCCTGCTCATGCAGCTGACTTATGAAATGTTTGGAGGGCAAGGCAGTGAGATTGGACCGTTTATGGCAGCCATAGAGATGATTCATACATCCTCTCTGGTTCATGATGACTTGCCTTGTATGGACAACGACGAGTATCGCAGAGGCAGAAAGACCACATGGGTAGAATATGGCTACGATATGGCGGTGTTGACTGGAGATGCGTTGATGATATATGCATTTGAGGTAGCATCTAAAACTTTTGCGGATACTGCCTGTCCAGAACGTGTGGGACGTGCCATTCAGATTCTGGCACAAAAGACCGGTATTTACGGTATGATTGGCGGTCAGGTGGTAGATGTGGAAATGACAGGTTCCCCTATGACCAGAGAGCAGTTGGATTTTGTGTATCGGTTAAAGACCGGCGCCTTGTTAGAAGCATCTATGATGATCGGTGCGGTGCTTGCAGGGGCAGAGGATGCAGCGGTAGCAGACATGGAGCAGATTGCAGGGAAGATCGGTCTGGCATTCCAGATTCGGGACGATATTCTGGATGTGACTAGCACCACAGAGCAGCTTGGCAAACCGGTATTAAGTGATGAAAAGAATCAGAAGACCACCTATGTGACGTATGAGGGAATGACACAGTCTGAGGCAGATGTCAAACGGCTTTCCGAAGAGGCCATTGCAGGGGTTTCTTCTTATGAAGGAGCGCACCAGTTCCTGGTAGAGTTGATTCGTATGCTGATTACCAGAGAAAAATAAGAAACTGGGCGGTTGCCTGAAAAGACTCCCGTGATGGGAATACTTTGGGAAAAACCTCAAAATGGAGGAATACCATGATTTTAGATAAAATTCAAACTCCGTCAGATGTAAAAAAATTGAAACAGAAGGAATTAGAAGAATTGGCAGGGGAAGTACGCCAGTTTTTGCTGCAATCTGTCAGCAAGACCGGCGGACATCTGGCTTCCAATCTTGGAGTAGTGGAATTGACCATTGCATTATTTTCTGTATTTGATCTGCCGAAGGATCAGATTATATGGGATGTGGGACACCAGTCTTACACCCACAAACTGCTCTCCGGGCGAAAAGAGGGTTTTCAAACTTTGCGCCAGTTTGGAGGCATGAGCGGTTTTCCAAAACGAAAAGAAAGTCCTTGCGATGTTTTCGAGACAGGGCATAGCACCACCTCTATTTCCGCCGGACTGGGCCTGTGTCAGGCCAGAGATTTGCAGCACCAGGACAATTTTGTCATTTCTGTGATTGGAGATGGCTCACTTACCGGTGGGATGGCATATGAAGCCATGAACAATGCGGCACAGCTGAATTCCAATTTTATCATTATATTAAATGACAATGAAATGTCCATTTCCCCCAATGTAGGGGGAGTATCCAAATATTTGCAGTCCATTCGTACCGCACCAAGATATAACCAACTGAAGGAAAATGTGACCGATACCTTGTCTAAGATTCCTAAGGTGGGTTCTAGGATGGTGACTCGGATTCGAAAGACCAAATCCGGCATCAAACAACTGGTGATACCAGGGATGTTATTTGAAAATATGGGACTGACGTATTTAGGGCCGATAGATGGGCATGATATTGGGGCGTTGCGGGATGTATTAGAAGATGCCAGGCAGATGAACAGTGCGGTGTTGATACACATTGTCACCCAAAAGGGCAGGGGGTATCGTCTGGCAGAAAAGAATCCCAGTGCGTTTCACGGTGTGGTGCCGTTTCGATTGAACGATGGCAAGAAACTGGTACGCACCAAAGCCAAGAGCTATACGGAACTATTTGGAGAGACTATTTGTCAGATGGCAGAAAAGAA
This sequence comes from Lachnospiraceae bacterium, assembly GCA_017457865.1. Taxonomy (GTDB): domain Bacteria; phylum Bacillota; class Clostridia; order Lachnospirales; family Lachnospiraceae; genus UBA2942. The sequence goes on from JAFTGN010000026.1 coordinate 29,218, forward strand.
TCCAAAGATCACAGCCATTACAGCAGCCATGGCAGATGGAACCGGTTTGAAGCAGTTTTCTAAGACATATCCGGATCGCTTTTTTGATGTGGGAATTGCGGAGCAGCATGCGGTGACCTTTGCGGCTGGATTGGCTGCAGGGGGGATGAAGCCGTTTGTGGCAATTTATTCTTCTTTTTTACAGCGGTCTTATGACCAGATCATACATGATGTGTGTATGCAGGAATTGCCAGTGGTGCTTCTGGCAGACCGGGCAGGTCTGGTGGGGAATGATGGAGAGACACACCAGGGTGTGTTTGACATCAGTTATCTGGCACATATTCCAAATCTGACGGTGATGGCACCGAAGAATGGAAAGGAACTGGTTGCCATGCTTCACTTTGCGGAAACCTTTGATCAGCCACTGGCCATCCGTTATCCCAGAGGGGCAGCTGTGACTGCTATGGAACAGTATGATGCCCCCATTCAATGGGGCAAAGGAGAAGTGTTAGAGGCAGAAAGAGGCATTGCACTACTGGCATTTGGTTCTATGGTACAGACTGCTATGGAAGTACATGAATCCTTAAAACAAAAGCAAATTGCTTCCACGGTGGTGAATCTGCGGTTTGCCAGCCCTATTGATCGAAAATTGGTTGCACAGCTGACAGAAGAACATAACATCATCGTCACATTGGAAGAAAATGTACTCCGGGGCGGTGTAGGAGAAGCCATCAGTGCCTATCTGCTGGAAATCGGCTATACCGGCAGTATACTGCCCATTGGCATTCCCGATGCCTTTGTAGAGCATGGCAGTGTGAGCCAGTTAAAAGAGATGCTGGAAATCGACAGTACCGGAATCGAACAGCAGATTCTGGAACTGTACAGTAGATAATAGACAATTGCAAAACTCTTTGAATAGAGCAAAAAACAACCTGTACATCAGAAATTTTTCACTAAAAAAACTCTGTGAAATGCCGGTACTTTATTTTTTGAGCAATAAGCGATAAAAAATATTAGTACCGCTGCATGGAACCGAAGCGAGAGCGTGTTTTTTTAGTGAAAATTTTGATGAAAGGTGTTCGGTATCATAGTTTCGCAATTGTCTAACAGTAGATAATCCGGAAAGGAATGGTAACAACGTGAAGGAACGTTTGGACGTGTTATTGTGTAATTTAGGGCTGGCACCTTCCAGAGAGAAGGCAAAAGCCATTATTATGGCAGGACAGGTCTATGTCAATGGACAAAAAGAGGATAAGGCAGGTGCCCAGTTTGATCTGTATGCCAATATTGAAGTGCGGGGGAACACACTGAAATATGTGAGCAGAGGCGGACTGAAGCTGGAAAAGTCTATGGATGCTTTTCACATTGACCTGACAGATAAAGTCTGTATGGATGTAGGTTCTTCTACCGGTGGTTTTACAGACTGCATGCTGCAAAATGGTGCAGCAAAGGTATATGCCATTGATGTGGGGCATGGACAGCTGGCATGGTCTTTGCGGAATGATGACCGGGTGGTCTGTATGGAAAAGACCAATATCCGTTATGTATTGCCGGAGCATTTGCAGGAGCCGGTGGATTTCTTTTCCTGTGATGTGTCCTTTATTTCTCTCACCAAGGTATTGGAGCCGGTACAGGCGCTGCTTACCGAAAGAGGACAGGGGGTTTGTCTGATCAAGCCTCAGTTTGAGGCAGGCAGAGAAAAAGTAGGCAAGAAAGGCGTGGTGCGGGAAAAAAGTACCCACATTGAAGTGGTACAGCACATCATAGACTATGTGAAATCCATTGGGTTTGCTCCGCTGGGACTGGAATTTTCTCCCATCAAAGGACCGGAGGGCAATATTGAGTATCTCATCTATCTTCAGAACAATCCTACACCGGAGGAACTGGCATTGCCGGAAATCGATGTAAAAGCACTGGTAGAACAATCTCATGAACTATAAGGAGAACTATGCGGCATTTTTGTATGATTGCAAATGTAACCAGAGAGGGTGTGCAGGAGGCTGCACAGGAGGCACAAAGGTATCTGGAAGAACGGGGATGTATTTGCAGACCGTTTTCTGGTTGGTCACCCAAAGGAGAACAGCGGATTTTGACGAAGGAAGAAGTAGGCGGTGACACAGAATGTATTCTGGTGCTGGGAGGGGATGGTACCCTCATTCATGTCTGTCGGAATCTGCACACCCGGTATCCGGTTTATGGCATTAAACTGGGTACGCTGGGCTATCTGATGGAAACCGATCAAAACGGTATGTACCAGGCACTGGATTGTCTGGTGTCTGATCAGTATTTTATTGAGGAGCGGATGCTGCTCAAAGGAGAAGTTCTGCGAGGGGATCAGGTACTGTTTGAAGACAGCGCCATGAATGACATTGTACTGAACCGCAATGGACATGTAAATATTATCCGCTTTAATATGTATGTAAATGGGGAGTGGATCTGCCGCTATGTGGCAGATGGAATGATCACAGCCACGCCGACCGGTTCTACTGCATATAACCTGTCAGCAGGGGGCCCCATTGTCAGTCCGGAAGCGGATTTGTTTATCGTCACTCCTATTTGTGCCAACGCCCTTTCTGCAAGAAGCATTGTGCTTCCGGCAGATGCTGTGATTGAACTGGAAATTGATGCTACATTTCGCAGCCACGAGACGGTGCGGCAGGGATGCAATGCCAGCGTATATTTTGATGGAGATTCCTACCAGGAACTGCAACCGGGAGACAGAGTGCGGATTACACGCTCTTTGGACAAGGCACAGCTGGTGAAGACCAAAAAGCAGAGTTTCTTAGATGCCCTGCGCAGAAAATTGGTAGATTAAAATCAGGAGACTTGCTGGAAGCCATGATTCCGTGAAGGTTTTGTGTGGCAGAATCCTGGGTTACAACAAAGGACAAAATGTAATTGACAGATGGAAAGTGAGGACGGAGATGAAAATTCAGCGGCACAGCAAAATTGTAGAGCTGATTCGCAAGTATGATGTAGAAACACAGGAGGAACTGGCAAATCTGCTGCGTCAGCAGGGATTCGATGTGACGCAGGCAACGGTTTCCAGAGACATTCGGGAATTGAAGCTGAGTAAGGTGGCCACACCCGGAGGTAAGCAGAAATACGTGGTATTTCAGGGGGATGTATCCGAGGAAACAGACCGGTATATCGGTATCCTGCGGGAAAGCTTTGTATCCATGGATATGGCCATGAACATTTTGGTCATTAAGACTTCTTCAGGTATGGCCATGGCTGCGGCCACTGCACTGGACGCCTGCAAATTTGAAGAAATCGTAGGCACCATTGCAGGAGATGATACCATCATGTGTGCGGTTCGTTCCGTGGATCTGACCATTGCACTGATGGAAAAAATTACCACATTACTGAAACGATAGACAGCAGTACAGTATGCTGTATATGAATGGTATGGAACAGTGACAGAAAATACCATGGAAGCATGTGCAGTAGTTCTGTATAGAAAGAAGGAATATGCTACAAAATCTTTATGTAAAGAATATGGCATTGATTGAAGAAGCAGATATTTCCTTTCAAGATGGACTCAATATTCTTTCCGGAGAAACCGGTGCGGGAAAATCCATTTTGATTGGTTCCATCAATCTGGCACTGGGCGGAAAAGCAGCAAAGGGGCTGATTCGGCATGGTGCCTCTTATGCATATGTGGAATTGACTTTTTCCATCAATGAACTCATACAGGCTGTGTTGGAGAAACTGGATCTGTATCCGGAAGGAAATTTGCTGACCATTTCCCGCAAGTTGACAGAAAACAGAAGTGTGTCCAGAATCAACGGGGAAAGTGTATCGATCCACACGGTTCGGGCGGTGGCAGAATTGCTGTTGGATATTCACGGACAGCAGGAGCATGTCTCTCTGATGCGCAAAAGCATGCATCTGGAGATTTTGGACAAATTTGGCGGCAGCAAAATAGAAGCAGCCAAAGAGAAGGTGGCTTCTTTGTACAAGCAGTATGAGAAGTGTAAAAAGCAACTGGAACGCTTTCAGTTAGAGGAAGAACAACGTCTGCGTCAGATGTCTTTTCTGGAATATGAGCTTCGTGAAATCGAAGAAGCCGCATTGCAGGAAGGGGAAGAAGAACCTCTCATGGAGCGTTACAAAAAACTGGCAAATGGCAGGCAGATTGCAGAAGGATTGGAAATCATTCAGGCGGCACTGGGCAGCGACAGAGCAGGCAGTGCTTCCAATGCGCTGGGAAGCAGTTTACAGGCCATTGGTGGAATCTGCCAGTATGATGGTGGGTTGCAGGAGATACAATCTATGCTGTTGGATGCGGAGGCACTGGTGACGGATATCAACAGAGAAGTCAGTGGTTATTTAGACAGTATGGAACTGGACGAAGAAGCACTGTATGAGATACAGACCCGTCTGGACTTGATTCATAATCTAAAGAAAAAATACGGCGGCAGCGTACAGGCTGTGCTGGCATCCGCAGTGGAAAAACAGAAGGAATATGATACGTTGCTTCATTTTGAGGAACAAAAGGCACAGTGGGAGCAGGCATATGCAAAGGCAGAGCGGGATTTGCAGGAAGCATCTGTTCGATTGTCCAGACTGCGTCAGTCTTGCAGTGAAACACTTTCAGAACAGATTACCAGATCGTTGAGTGAATTAAACTTTTTGTCTGTCCAGTTTTCCATCCGGTTTTCCCAGTTGGGTCGATTTACGGCAGGGGGAATGGATGAAGCAGAGTTTTATATTTCCACCAATCCGGGAGAAGAACAAAAGCCTCTTGGAAAGGTGGCATCCGGCGGTGAGTTGTCCCGTATTATGCTGGCCATCAAGACGGTGCTGGCAGATACGGATGAAATCGAAACATTGATTTTTGATGAGATCGATGCGGGAATCAGCGGACGGACAGCACAGATGGTTTCAGAAAAGTTGTCTGAGATCGGATGCAGTCGTCAGGTCATCTGTATCAGCCATCTGCCTCAGATTGTGTCTATGGCAGATGCCCATTTCCTTATTAAAAAACAGGTGGAGGATGGTGGCACGGTGACACGCATCCTGCCATTAGAGGAAGAACAGAGCATTTTGGAGCTGGCACGCTTGCTGGGTGGCAGTGAGATTACCGATACGACTATTGCCAGTGCAAAAGAAATGAAACAGCTGGCAGAACAAAAAAAGAAAAGGTGAAGTCATAGATTCCCTGCCAAAAATAGCTATGAGTAAGGAACCCGATTTGTCATATACTAACCCTGGAGGTGAGGAGATGACAAATCGGTTTTTTTGTGCAATAGGAAAATCCTACAGGAAAACAAAAAGGCGGTTTTATGCTGTGTTTGGATTGCTGTATATGCTGTCTTTTTTCTATTTTTATCTTCAATCGTCCATTCCGGATCGGATTTGTATCGGGACAGCACAGGCGGGAACCTTGAATTTTTCCGTTCCGTTTGATGCCATTCTTTCTACAGAAAGTCAGGAAGTGGTGCTGACAGATGTATCCAATATTCCGTCAGACCGTCTGGAATTGACGCTGGATAAACCGTTTGAGGTATATGCAGAAAAAGAAGGGTCTTATTGGCTACAATTAAAGCTATTTGGGCTGTTTCATTATAAAGATATTGAATTGAATGTACTGGATGAGACGGAAGTGATTCCCTGTGGCAATACAGTGGGCATTTACCTGGAATCGGATGGTATTCTGGTGGTGGGTACATCTGCTATTACGGATGAAAAAGGGGAATTGCAAAATCCCTGTGGGGAACAACTGCGGTCAGGGGATTATATCATTGCGGTAAACGGAAAAGAAATTTCCAAAAAAGAAGAATTGATTCGCACCATTGATGCTGGATGTGGAGAATCACTGCGTTTGACCATTCGAAGAAATCAGCGTCAGATAGAGACAGAGGTGACACCTGTTTCTGTTGGAAATGACACGTACCGGCTTGGCATATGGGTACGGGATGATACACAGGGAATTGGGACACTGACCTATATGACGAAGGATGGCACATTTGGAGCATTGGGGCACGGCATTAGTGATTCAGATGTGGGAAACATCGTAGAAATCAAGGGTGGTGCCCTTTATCAGGCACAGATTCTGGACATTATGCGGGGCAGCATCGGACATCCTGGTTCTTTGTCTGGCATCATTTGCTATGGAGAACCTCAATATTTGGGTGAGATCAGTGAGAATACCCAGTCTGGTATTTTCGGGAAGGCAGATGAGGCATTGGGGAGGTGGGTAGAGGGAGAAGCCATGCCGGTGGCATACAGACAGGAGGTGCATACCGGACCTGCTTCTATTTTAAGCAGCATTGACGGTACTGTAAAAGAATATACAGTGGAAATCACCCATATCAACCAGTCGTTGTATGCACAGAACAAAGATATGGTCATACAGGTGACAGACAACAAACTGTTGGAACTGACTGGCGGCATCGTGCAGGGGATGAGTGGTTCCCCCATCTTACAGGACGGAAAAGTAGTGGGGGCAGTGACGCATGTGTTTGTCAATGATCCCACTAGAGGGTATGGTATTTTTTTAGAGCATATGTTGATCTGCGAAAAATAACTTGCCATTTGTCCGCAAATGTGTCAAAATAAATAATTAGCATTGATGTAACTGCTCAGGAGCCGGTGTTCTGTAAAGGTATGGAGCAGTGATGGATCGATTTTTTTGGACAGGAGTGGAAAATCATGGCAAATAAAGATACGTATAATGCAGATAGTATCACAGTGTTAGAAGGGCTGGAAGCGGTACGAAAAAGACCGGGTATGTATATCGGTGGAGTATCAGCCCAGGGACTGAATCATCTGGTATATGAAATCGTGGACAATGCGGTAGATGAGCATCTGGCAGGATACTGTACCCATGTAGAAGTTACATTGGAAGTAGACGGTTCTGTGACGGTAAAAGACAATGGCCGTGGCATTCCGGTGGACAGACACCAGAAGGGCGTATCTGCGGAACGTGTGATTTTTACTACTTTGCACGCAGGCGGGAAGTTTGACAACAGTTCGTATAAGACAAGCGGTGGACTGCACGGAGTCGGTTCTTCAGTGGTTAATGCATTGTCTGTATCCATGGAAGTGGAAGTGTCTAAAAATGGATATGTGCATTATGATTCTTATGAGCGTGGTGTTCCGGTGACAGAGCTGAAAAATGGTCTGCTGCCCAAGAAAGGCAAGACAGAGGAAACCGGAACCAGGATTCATTTTATGCCGGACAAGGAGATTTTTGGCAAATCTAAGATGAATGCAGCTGCTATCCAGAGCCGCCTTCATGAAACCGCATATCTGAATCCGGGTCTGGAGATTGTCTTCACTAACCATAGAGAAGGGGAAGAAACACAGGTTACCTATTATGAGACAGAGGGCATTCAGGCATATATCAAAGAACTGAATCAGGGCAAGACACCGGTTCATGATGTGGTCTATCTGAAAGGCAGCAGTGAAGGGATCGAAGTAGAGGCTGCCTTTCAGTTTGTGGATACATTTGAAGAGAAGATTTTAGGTTACTGTAACAATATCTATACCTCAGAAGGTGGTACCCATATCACCGGTTTTAAGACCCGCTTTACCCAAGTCATCAACAGCTATGCCAGAGAACTGGGCATCTTAAAGGAAAAGGATGCCAACTTTACCGGTGTGGATACCAGATGCGGCATGACAGCCATTCTGGCCATCAAGCATCCGGATCCCATGTTTGAAGGACAGACCAAAACAAAGCTTGGCAGTGCGGATGCCGCCAAAGCTGCCAATCAGGTCACCGGTGAGCAGCTGGAACTGTATTTTGATAAAAATTTAGAAACCTTGAAGCTTGTCATTGGCTGTGCGGAAAAATCTGCTAAGATTCGTAAGGCAGAGGAAAAGACCCGGGCCAATCTGTTGTCCAAACCGAAATTTTCCTTTGAAAGCAATGGCAAACTGGCAAACTGTGAGAGCAGAGATGCCTCTAAGTGTGAAATCTTTATTGTAGAGGGAGATTCCGCGGGAGGCTCTGCCAGAAATGCCAGAGATCGAAAATATCAGGCGATCCTTCCGATTCGTGGTAAGATTTTGAACGTGGAGAAGGCTTCCATGGATAAAGTACTGGCAAATGCAGAGATCAAGACGATGGTACAGGCATTTGGCTGCGGCTTTTCAGAAGGATATGGCAATGACTTCGACATCAGCAAACTGCGGTATGACAAGATCGTGATCATGACCGATGCGGATGTGGATGGCGCCCATATTTCCACTTTATTGCTCACTTTCTTCTACCGGTTTATGCCGGAGCTGATTTCTGAAGGACATGTGTACCTTGCCATGCCGCCTCTTTATAAAGTGGTGCCGAAACGTGGAGAAGGGGAATATTTATATGACGATGCGGCACTGGAGCGTTACAGAAAAAAACACAGCAGCAACAATTTCACCTTACAGCGGTACAAGGGTCTGGGTGAAATGGATGCAGACCAGCTGTGGGAAACTACGTTAAATCCGGAGACACGCTGTATGAAACGGGTAGAGATCGAAGACGGACGTATGGCAGATATGATGACGGAAATCCTGATGGGAAGCAACGTAGATTCCAGAAGAGAATTCATCCATGATCATGCATCAGAAGCAGAACTGGATGTGTAACCGCCAGCAGAGAAGAGAGGAAGCAAGAAAATGGCAGAAACAATTATCAATACAGAATATTCGGAGGAAATGCAGCAATCGTATATCAACTATTCCATGTCTGTGATTACCTCCAGAGCCGTGCCGGATATCCGGGACGGCTTAAAACCGGTTCAGAGACGTGTGCTGTATGCCATGCACCAGTTGGGACTGAATGCAGACAAACCCCATAGAAAGTCTGCCCGTATCGTGGGAGATGCTATGGGTAAATATCATCCTCATGGAGATTCTTCTATTTATGATGCATTGGTGGTCTTATCCCAGGATTTCAAAAAGGGGATGGCACTGGTAGATGGGCATGGAAACTTTGGTTCCATCGAAGGAGACGGAGCGGCAGCCATGCGTTATACAGAAGCCCGTCTGCGGAAGTTTACCCAGGAAGTGTATCTGGCTGATTTGGGAAAAAACACAGAAAAAAGTGTAGTGGATTTTGTCCCGAATTTTGATGAGACAGAAAAAGAGCCTGCAGTGCTGCCGGTACGAATCCCCAATTTCCTGGTCAATGGGGCAGAGGGCATTGCGGTAGGTATGACCACATCGGTACCTACCCACAATCTGTCTGAAGTAGTAGAGGCCATGAAGCTGTACATCCAGAATCCAAAGGCGACCACAGAGGAACTGATGGCTGTTATGCCGGGACCGGATTTCCCTACAGGGGGCATCGTCACCAATGCGTCGGAACTGCTTTCTATGTATGAAACAGGAAAGGGACGGGTACGCATCCGTGGCAAAGCGGAAATCGAATATGCCCAGAAGAAGTCTGAGAAAGATCGTATTGTCATTACGGAAATTCCGTATACCATGATCGGTGCCAATGTGGCAAAGTTTTTAAGTGATGTGGCATCGCTGGTGGAAAGCCGTGTGCTGCCGGATATTTCCGATATTATGAACCAGTCTTCTAAGGAGGGAATCCGCATTGTCATAGAACTGAAAAAAGGGGCGGATGCCGAGCGTACCTTACAGGGGCTGTATAAAAAGACGAAGCTGGAAGACACCCTGGGGGTGAACATGCTGGCAATTGCAGACGGAAAACCGGAAATATTGGGTCTGCGAAAGATTTTGGAACACAATCTCCGGTTCCAGGTGGAACTGAATACCAGAAAGTACAGCAATCTGTTAGAGAAAGAACTGGAAAACAAAGAAATACAGGAGGGCCTGATTCGGGCAGTGGACTGCATTGATTTGATCATTGAAATCATCCGGGGCAGTAAGAATCTGACCATGGCAAAGAACTGTCTGGTGCTTGGTGAAACAGAGGAAATCAAGTTCCGTCATCCCGAATCAAGGGAAGCAGCATCGAAACTGCGTTTTACCGTCAATCAGGCAACTGCCATTCTGGATCTGCGCCTGTCCAAATTGATCGGACTGGAAATTCTGGCATTGCAGCAGGATTACAAAAAGACACTGGCAAATATCAAAAAATATGAAGGGTTGTTAGGCAGCCGCAAGGCCATGTTGAAGCAGATCGTCAGCGACTTAGAAGAAATCCAGAAAAAGTTTTCCCTGCCCCGTAAGACTGTGATTTGTGAACAGGAAGTTGCGGTATTTGAGACGGCACCGGCGGCAGTGGTACCGGTGGTGCTGTGTATGAACCGGTTTGGCTACGTGAAGCTGATTGAGCAGGGCGTGTATGAAAAGAATGCAGAAGTCTTAGAACAGGAAAGCCGTCTGCAAATTTCCTGTGACAGTCAAAGTAAAATCTGTTTCTTTAGCCAGATGGGAGATATGCACCAGTTAAAGACAAAGGATCTGAACTTCAGCAAGCCAAAGGACAAAGGCGTACCATTGGACAATCTGACCAATTATGATGGCAATCGAGAGGAAATTTTATATGCTGCAAAAGAGCCCTCTGAGGGGGATTTGCCATTGATTTTTGTGACAAGGCTTGGTATGATGAAACAGGTCAAAGCACAGGAGTTCCTGAGCAGTAAGAAAACCATGATGGCAACCAAACTGAAGGAAGAAGACAGTCTGCTTGCCATTGTTCCCAATGAAAAAGAATATATCTGCCTGATCACCAGCCAGAATCGGGTTTTGAAATTTACAACAGCGGAAATACCGGAGCAGAAGCGGGCTGCGGTCGGGGTTCGTGGATTGAAACTGAATCCGGAGGAAGAGATCAGTCAGGTCGTCTTTTTACAGGAGAAAGAAAAATATCCGGTCAAAATAGGCAGCAGAAAAGTGGAATTGTCCAATGTAAAGTGCAAAAAGCGGGATGCTGCACCGGAAGTGATCAAATAGAAGAGAAAGGAAATTTGCGAAATGAAACGCATCGTATATTATGGCGTGACTGCGGCTATGATGGCAATGCTTTTGAGCAGTTGTCACAAAACATCCGATGAAGGACTGGCAGAGGCTGCTATGAGAACCTCTGCTTCCGCGGAAGAAACCGCAGCAGAACAGACGAAAGCAGATCTGATAGAAGAGACAGAAGAAGAGACGGAGACAGAGTCCGAAACAGAAGAATGGATCGATCCAAGATTGGATGTACTGAATCATTATCAGAATCTGGGTGTGGTACGAGGCGTTTCAGATCATTTGAATGTGCGGGATCGACCGGAAATGAACGGGATGATCATCGGAAAGCTGCTGCCTTACAATGGCGTGGAAATCCTGGAAAATCTGGGAACTGGATGGTATCATATTCATTCCGGCGATCTGGACGGGTTCGTATCAGGGGAATATATTGCAGACGGACAGGAAGCTGCCAATCTGGCAGTGGAGCATTGTAGAGAGTTTGTATCCGTGCAGGCGGATGTGCTGCATGTACGAACCGGCCCGGGAACCGAGTATGAGATATGGTTGGATATCACTTCCGGTGAAATGCAGCCAGTGAGCGGAAAAGAAGGAGAGTGGTATTGTCTGAACATCAACAATACCATTGGATATGTACACCAGGATTATGTGCAGGAGTGCTATTATCTGGATTCCGGCTTTGCATGGTCGCCCATGGCAGATGTGTCTGCCACCAGACAGGCACTGATCAATTATGGCATGCAGTTTTTGGGAGTCCCATATGTATGGGGTGGCAATGATCTGGCAAGCGGTGTAGACTGTTCCGGATTTACCAGAGGCGTGATGGCTTCTGTGGGTATTTCTTTGCCAAGGACATCCAGAGAGCAGGTCAACTATGGCACACCGGTAGCCAGCATGGCAGAAGCCAGACCGGGAGATTTGTTATTCTATGCAGATGCCAATGGAACCATTGATCATGTGGTCATTTACATAGGAGACAACAAGATCCTGCAGGCTGCCATGTCCATCGGCTGTGTAAACGTGACACACTACAACTACAACAGCTATCCGGTGGCAATCCGCAATGTAGTAGGGGATTAATAGAAAATTTTGGTTGAAAATATTGTCATTGCCCCTAAATTGGGTTATAATAAAATTTGATGAGTTTATCAGTCACTGAAAGGAGTTAGGATATGGCATTTATAGATACCATTAAGGCCAGAGCAAAGGCCGACAAGAAGAAGATTGTATTACCAGAGTCTATGGACAGAAGAACCTTTGAAGCAGCAGCACAGGTACTGGCAGAGGACATTGCAGATATCATCATCATCGGTACAGAGGAAGAGGTTGCCGCAAACAGTGAAGGACTGGATATTTCCAAGGCCACCATCATCAATCCATTTACCTATGAGAAGACAGAAGAGTACCTGAATCTGTTTGTAGAACTGAGAAAGAAGAAGGGACTGACCTATGAGGAAGCAAAGAAGACTGCATTGGGAGACTATATGTACTATGCGTGTCTGATGGTGAAGGCAGGAGATGCAGACGGTGTGGTATCCGGTGCATGCCATTCTACAGCCAACACACTGAGACCTTCCTTACAGATCGTAAAGACCAAGCCGGGATGCAAGCTGGTTTCCGCATTTTTCCTGATGGTGGTACCGGATTGCGAATATGGCTCTAATGGTACCTTTGTATTTGCAGACAGCGGCTTAGAGCAGAATCCAGATCCAGGGAAGTTAGCTGCCATTGCGGCTTCCTCCGCAGAGTCCTTCGAACTGCTGACAGGAGAGAAGGCACTGGTTGCCATGCTGTCTCATTCTACCAAGGGCAGTGCAAAGCATGCAGATGTAGATAAAGTAGTAGAAGCTACCCGTATCTGCAAGGAACAGTATCCGGATGTGACAGTAGATGGAGAATTACAGTTAGATGCTGCCATCGTGCCAAGTGTAGCTGCTTCTAAGGCACCAGACAGTCCGGTTGCAGGTAAGGCAAACGTACTGTGCTTCCCAGACTTGGATGCAGGTAATATCGGTTACAAGCTGGTACAAAGATTGGCAAAGGCAGAAGCATATGGTCCTGTCACACAGGGCATTGCAAAGCCGATCAACGACCTGTCCAGAGGATGCTCAGCAGAGGATATCGTAGGTGTAGTTGCCATTACAGCAGTACAGGCCCAGGCCCAGTAAGAGTGTGCATTTTGTCTGACATAAAAAAATTCAGAAAACAGTTGACAAGCCTTTGGCTTTCGGCTATACTATTTTAGTGCGTATTGAGATGACTATCCGATGGGATGCTATGTTGTTAATAGATTATCATAACGGATATGGTTGACGCAGATAGGAGTGCAAATATGCAGATCAATTTGTCAGAGCTATTTATCAGTGATGGCAAGGAAAAGACCTATGAAGTTCCGTTGGAGATGGAGACATTTACTTGTGGAACAGAGGTATATCCGGTGAGGGAGAAGGCTCCTGTGGTATTGCATGTTCGACATGAGAAGGACAGGCAGATGACTATCACTGGACACGCAGCTTTGCAGCTGGAAATTCCTTGCGATCGTTGTCTTAGCCCAGTTTTATATCCTTTTGAGATAGAGATTGAGAAGCAGATCGATATGAATGCTTCTGATCAGGACAGGGTGGATGCTCTTGACGAACAGCCATTCATCAATGGTTACAGCATTGATGTGGATTTGTTGGTGTATGGCGAGCTTCTGGTGAACTTACCTATGAAGGTTCTGTGCAGTGAAGACTGTAAGGGAATTTGTAATAGATGTGGTGCCAATCTGAACATAGAGCAGTGCCAGTGTGAAGACTCAGAGCTTGACCCACGAATGGCATCCATTCGTGATATCTTTAATAAGTTTAAGGAGGTGTAAACCATGTCTATCTGTCCTAAGAATAGAAGTTCTAGAGCTAGAAGAGATAAGAGAAGAGCAAACTGGAAGATGAGTGCTCCGACCTTAGTAAAGTGCAGCAAGTGTGGCGCATTGATGATGCCTCATAGAGTTTGCAAGGCTTGTGGTTCTTACAACAAGAAAGAAATCATTGCTGCTGAATAATGCAGACAATCACAGAGGTGCCGTAGACGAGCAATTGTCATGGCACCTTTTTTTGTGCGAAGATTTCCGCAGACCAGTTTGTCTTTGTGAGAAATGCACCGGAATTGGGGATAAAATGATTGATTTCTCCAGTCACATTTAGTATAGTATATCTAAACAGAATCGGGTCATCTGATTCTGGAAAGGAGCATGTAGCGACAATGATAAGAGTTGCAGTAGATGCAATGGGCGGCGACTATGCACCGGATGAGATGATTCGGGGAGCAGTGGAAGCAGTCAATCAAAATGAAAATATCGCAGTTTTGCTGGTGGGTCAGGAACAGATCATCCGGCAGAAGCTGACAGAGTATACCTACCCGGAAGATCGCATGCAGATCGTCAATGCCACAGAGGTAATCGACAATGATGAAATGCCTACTTTGGCGATCCGCCGGAAGAAAGATTCCTCGATTGTGGTGGGGATGAATCTGGTGAAAAGCGGAGAGGCAGATGCCATCGTATCTTGTGGCAGTACCGGTGCGGTTTTAGTAGGTGGTCAGGCGATCGTAGGACGACTGCCAAGTGTGAAACGTCCACCTTTGGCACCATTGGTACCTACAGTAGAGGGCGTGTCTCTGTTGATCGACTGCGGTGCCAATGTAGATGCAAGAGCAGAACATCTGGTACAGTTTGCCAGGATGGGTTCTATCTATATGCGGGATGTCATGGGCATTCAGCAGCCTCGTGTGGCACTGGTAAACATTGGGGCCGAGGAAGAGAAGGGCAATGCACTGGTAAAAGAGACCATGCCATTGTTAAAGGAATGTACAGACATTCATTTTATCGGCAGCATTGAGGCCCGTGATATTCCTTATGGCAAGGCAGATGTCATCGTCTGTGAGGCATTTGTGGGAAATGTCATATTGAAGCTGTATGAGGGCGTAGGTGGTGCTTTGATTCAGGAGATCAAGCAGGCAATGCTTGGCAGTACCCGTGGTAAAATAGGTGCACTGCTTGCAAAACCATCACTGAAAAATGTGGTCAAGAAATTTGACAGCAGTGAATATGGCGGCGCACCCCTTTTGGGTCTGAATCGTCTGGTGGTAAAGGCACACGGCAGTTCCAATCACAAGGAAGTATGCAATGCAGTTTTACAGTGTGAGACATTTGCCAGACAGCAGATCAGCGATAAAATCAAAACCTGCATCCAGACGGATGGGAAAGAATAAGGAGGCTATTAAAATGGAATTTGAAAAACTGAAAAGCATCATTGCAGAAGTGTTAAATGTGAATGCAGACGAGATCACACCGGATACCACATTTGTGGATGATCTGGGAGCAGATTCTCTGGATGTGTTCCAGATCATCATGGGCATCGAGGAAGAATTTGATATTGAGATCAAGGACGTAGAGCAGATTGCAACAGTGGGAGAAGCAGTAGAGCTGATTAAGAATGCAATTGCATAAATAACGGGCGGAATAGCCGTTTGCTATGCAGGCGGCTATTCTTTTATGTTTCAGCCCAATATAGAATGGAGTGTGTGCACATTGAGAAAAGAGCATATGTTTGCAAAATTAGAAACGGTCATTGGATATACGTTTCAGAATAAACAGCTGTTGAAGCAGGCAATGACCCACAGTTCCTATTCCAATGAACAGCGGCTCAGCAAAGTCAGCAACAATGAACGTCTGGAGTTTTTGGGAGATGCGGTGTTAGAACTGGTTTCCAGCGATTATCTGTATCATCAGTATCCGGATCTGCCGGAAGGAGAACTGACCAAGCTCCGTGCCAGCATGGTGTGTGAGCCTACATTGGCGTTGTGTGCCTTGGATATTCAACTGGGATCGTATCTTCTGCTTGGGAAAGGAGAAGATGCCACGGGGGGCAGAAGCAGAGATTCCATTACATCAGATGCCATGGAAGCGTTGATTGGTGCCATTTATGAGGATGGTGGTTTTGCTAGTGCAAAAGAGTTCATTGATCGATTTGTGTTAAATGATGTAAAAAATAAAAAACTCTTTTATGATAGCAAAACTATCTTACAGGAAATCGTGCAGCGGGATTATAAAGAACCGTTGCATTATGAGCTGATGGGAGAGTCTGGTCCGGATCATGCCAAGACTTTTGAGGTGTGCGCGATGATTGGGGAAAAGGTCATCGGACAGGGAACGGGTAGAACGAAGAAATCTGCCCAGCAAAAGGCTGCTTATCAGGCGATCCTGTTGCTGCAGGCGGCCGGAGATGAGGATTAAATTAATATGTATTTGAAATCAATAGAGGTACAGGGCTTTAAGTCTTTTGCCAACAAGATTCATTTTGAATTTCACAATGGAATTACCTGTATTGTAGGTCCGAATGGCAGTGGAAAGAGCAATGTGTCCGATGCGGTGCGCTGGGTGTTGGGAGAACAGAGTGCCAAGCAATTGCGTGGTTCCAACATGCAGGATGTGATTTTTGCAGGAACGGAGAACCGGAAACCGTTGGGCTATGCCATGGTGTCTATCACACTGGACAATACAGACAGAAGTCTGCACATTGACTTTGATGAAGTGACGGTTACCAGACGGGTGTATCGTTCCGGGGAAAGTGAATATCTGTTAAATGGCACGGCATGCCGTTTAAAAGACATCAACGAGTTGTTTTATGATACCGGTATCGGCAAGGAAGGCTATTCCATCATCGGACAGGGACAGATTGAACGGATTTTGTCTACAAAGCCAGAGGACAGGAGAGAGCTGTTTGATGAAGCGGCAGGGATTGTCAAGTTCAAGCGTCGTAAGGCGGCTACCTTAAAAAAATTAGACCACGAACAGCAAAATATGGTTCGAGTGAAAGATATTCTGACTGAACTGGAAAAGCAGGTGGGACCATTGGAACGCCAGTCTAAGGCAGCCAGAACCTACTTGCAGTTAAAGGAAGAATTAAAAGGGTATGACCTGACCGTATTTTTGATGGAGCAGAAGACCGGAGAGGAAACGTTAAGAACAGTAGAGCAAAATATTGACATTGCAGAACATTCTCTGGAAGAGGAAAATGTCCGTGCGGAAAAACTGCGCACAGATTATGAATCTGTACAGGAGCAGTTAGCAGGTTTACAGGAAATCTACCAGCAGAAGCAGGAGACACTGCGCAGTAAGGCAGTGGAAAAGGGAGAAGCAGAAGGACAGGTGCGGCTATTAGAGGAACAGATTCGTTCCATCCTTACCGAGAAAGAACGTCTGGAAACAGCGGCAAAAGAACTGGCAGAAAAGAAAGAGGCCAGAAGCAGGCAGCTGGAAGAAAACAAGGCAGCCATTGCGGAATTACAGCAAAAGCGTGCAGAGCTGCTGACTCATCAGGCAGACATCAGCTACCAGTTAGAGCAGGCAGATGTACGAATCGGTCAGTTCAGCCAGTCAGCAGAGGAACAGAAGCAGAAGATGTTTCAGTTGATGAATGAAAAATCTGCACTGGCAGTGAAGGTACAGCGGCTGGACACTATGTTGGAGCAGAACCAGATCCGTAAGGCAGAGATTTCCAGAAAACTTCTGGGTAGTATGGGTGAGGAAGAACGGGTACAGTCCGGCATTGATTCCTGTAAGGCATCTTATGAGCAGGGACAGCAGATTTTACAGAAAGCAGTAGAGGATAATAACCGTCTGTATGAAGAACTGAACCGTCTGACCGCAGAGCAGAAGAAAAAGACACAGGAGCAGTCAGAAAGCCAGAGAGCCTATCATGTATTGCATTCCCGGTTAGAAACCCTGCAAAATCTGGCAGAGCGTTATGAGGGATACGGCAACAGCATCCGGCGCATCATGGAAGTGAAAAACCGGTATCCGGGCATTCACGGTGCGGTAGCAGATATCATCCAGACAGAGAAGAAATATGAAGTTGCCATCGAGACGGCACTGGGGGGCACCATTCAAAATATCATTACCGATACCGAACAGACTGCCAAGGAACTGGTACAGTATCTGAAACAGAATAAATACGGGCGTGCCACATTCCTGCCTTTAGATGGGGTGTCAGGGGCTGCCGCTTTTCACCGCAGGGAAGTGTTACAGGAGAAGGGCGTCATTGGCGTGGCATCTGATCTGGTACAGGCAGATGCCTGCTATGAAGCGGTGGTGCGACAGCTTCTGGGCAGAAACATTGTGGTTGATACATTAGAGAATGCCCTTGCAGTGGCCAGAAAATACCATCACAGTCTGCGTATTGTCACATTAGAGGGGGAACTGTTGCAGGCAGGCGGTTCCATTACCGGTGGTGCTTACAAAAACAACAGCAATCTGTTGGGCCGCAGACGTGAACTGGAGGAATTGGACCAGAAGAGCAAGGCAGAGAAAACACGGTTAGAGGAGCTGCGGAACATACTTTCCCAAATGGAACGTCAGATAGAACAGCTGCAGAAAGAGCGGAACAGCACCCAACAGAAGATGCAGGAATATACCCTGTCTTGCAGTGAGGTGAAGCTTCGTCTGGAACAGCTGGAAAAGGAACTGACAGAAATACAGGAAGGTCGTATTGACGCTACCAGAGAAAAACGTCAGATGGAAAACCAGATGATGGAGCTGAATATGCAGAAGGAACAGCTGACAGATCAGATGGATACTTTAGAGGATGCATCTGAAAGTTCCAGGCAGGAGATGGACACGGACAATGAAAAGATGGAATCTGAGCGTATGAGCAGACAGGAATTGTCCGGACAGTTATCTTCCATGCAGGTAGAACAGGCTTCTGTTTCCCAGCAGATTACCTTCCTTCATCAGACAGAGGAACGTCTGTTGCAGGAAGAGGAAGAAGAACAACGGCAGTTTGTACAGATGACAGAAAATCAGTCCGGGGGAACTGCTGCCATTACGGAGAAGCAGGCCCGGATTGCGGTCTATCAGCAGACCATCCAGCAATTCAGCAGTGAAAGTACACTGTTAGAACAGCAGATTGCAGAAAATCAGGAACAACGTCAGGATCTGACCAATCAGCAGAACCGGTTCTTTCAGGAAAGAGAGGCGGCAGCAGAACAGATTGCCTTGTTAGACAGAGAATTGCTTCGTCTGAACAATCAAAAGGAAAAGACAGAACTTAAGCTGGCAGAGCAGGTAGAGTATATCTGGAATGAATACGAGCTGCGTCCCAGTGAAGCAGAAAAATATCGTCGTGAAGGGGATATACAGGATGTGAGCGGTGTGAAAAAGGCTGCCAATGCATTAAAGAGTCAGATTCGTGCATTAGGTTCTGTCAATGTCAATGCCATCGAGCAATATAAAGAAGTATCCGAGCGGTATCAGTTTATGAAACAGCAGTATGATGATCTGGTATCCGCAGAAGAATCTTTGAAGAATATCATCACTCAGTTGGATGAGGGCATGCGCAAACAGTTTGCAGAAAAATTTGTAGAGATTCAGAAGGAATTTAACAAAGTATTCCGGGAATTGTTTGGCGGTGGAAACGGTACACTGGAACTGATGGAAGGAGAAGATATCATCGAAGCCGGTATCCGCATCAATTCCCAGCCTCCGGGCAAGAAACTGCAAAATATGATGCAGCTGTCCGGTGGGGAGAAGTCCCTGACTGCCATTGCACTGTTGTTTGCCATCCAGAACTTAAAACCGTCTCCTTTCTGTCTGTTAGACGAGATTGAGGCGGCATTGGATGATGCCAATGTGGTTCGTTTTGCCGGTTATCTCCACAAACTGATCAAGAATACCCAGTTTATCGTCATTTCCCATCGTCGTGGTACCATGACAGCCGCAGACCGTCTGTATGGAATTACCATGCAGGAAAAGGGCGTTTCCACACTGGTCAGTGTCAATCTGATCGAAGACAAGCTGGATGGATAATACCGTCTTAATGTTTTTGACATAGAATAAGCAATTGCGAAACTATGATACCGGACGCCTTTCAGCAAAATTTTTCAAATGAAAAAATTTCTGATGTGCAG
>JAFTGN010000027.1 GCA_017457865.1 Lachnospiraceae bacterium
CCATGGGAATGGCATAGGGATATCCTTCATCTCCGATGACAGACAAAACGCCCCGTTTCTCTGTTTGCAATATACTCACACATTCCTCATGTGAAACTTCCTGTTTGAACCTTCGCATTTTCCGAAACATCATCCCACTCCTTTTGCTATTTATATTGCCTTAGGCAATTGCGAAACTACGACACCGAACGTCTTTCATCAAAATTTTTATTTGAAAAACACGCTCTCGCTTCGGTTACACGCAACGGTACTAATATTTTTTCGCCTATTGCTCAAAAAATAAAGTACCGGCGTTTCACAGAGTTTTTCAAATAAAAATTTCTGATGTGCAGACTATTTTAAGTCTGCTCAAAGAATTTCGCATTGCCTATTTATATTGTCTTCTCCTGCCAGTCTGCTTCTTTAAAGCCCACCAGCACAAAATCTTCCCCGATCAGCAACGGACGTTTCACCAACATCCCATCGGATGCCAGCAGTTCATACTGTTCCTGCTCACTCATCTGGGGCAGCTTGTCTTTCAGATTCAGTTCCCGATACAGCAGTCCGCTGGTATTGAAAAACTTCTTCAACGGCAGACCGCTTCTATCATGCCACATCTTCAGTTCCTCTATCGTAGGATTCTGTTCCTTGATGTGTCTGTCCTCATAGGAAATTCCATTTGCGTCTAACCATTTCTTTGCCTTCTGGCAAGTGGAACATTTTGGATAGTGTAAAAATAACATGTCATTTTCCTCCTTTATTTACACCCAGAAAAAGGTCGAAGTCCCGGTTGTATTTCCTGATGCACACCGATCACTTTCTCCATATAAATCATATCATACCATTGATTGAATTTGTAACCGCATTTCTTAAACCGCCCTGCTACTCTGTAGCCCATATGGGCATGGAATTCTGCACTGTTTTTGGTCAAATAAGCGTCCTCTTTTTCCGGATATCCGATACAGGCATACAGATTCAAGATTCCCATCTCTTTTAAATCCTGTTCCAGTGCTTCATACAATCTTCTTCCCAAACCACATTTCCTGGCATCAGGAGCCATATAAATTGTAGTTTCTGCGGCCCACTGATAGGCGGCTCTGGGATGAAAAGGACCTGCATATGCATATCCCATAATGGCACCATCTAGCAATACGACCAGATAAGGATAGTTCTGTAATGTATGTTTCATTCTTTCCTGAAATTCTGTCAATGTGGGCACTTCATACTCAAAACTAATTGCAGTTTTTTCTACATAATACCCATAAATTTGCAGCAGTCGTTCTGCATCTTCTAAGCATGCTGTTCTGATTGCATCTGCGTCCTCTGTCGATGCAGTCTTTATTTTCATTTTGCTCATCAAAATACCCCATCAAATTTCTTCTATAATTGAATATGATTTTTTGTTTTATAGGAACTGTTCAGTACCCTCACAGTTACGGGCAAAAATCCATTCCAAATCGACTCTGTCGATGGGATTTTTGCCTGCAAAACTCAGGATTTTGCTTCGCAAAACCTTCGCAGAATAGCAATTCCTGAATAGTTACGTTTTTATACATCCTTTACAGAATATCCATTTAAAATATCCTCCATACAATCTCTGTTTATATTGCCATCCAGCACCGTTCCATCCGGTTCAAAGGAAATGGCATGTACATTCCTTGGATCTTCCTCGTATGGATTCACATATTCTTTGCTGTCATCAAAATATTCACTTAAATATTTTTTTGCATTTCCCGTTGGAAAAATCACGTTTCCATCAGCCGGTTCGATCCCCATTTGCATGAATTCCTGCAAAATGCTTCGTGTCTTCTCATTGTATGAATTGTCATCCTGTTCACTGACAAGCCAGGCTGGCTGGGTGCGAATGAAGATTCCTTCCTTCTTGATGCAATCAGCAAAATATTTCACCGGTTCAAGTGGAATCGTTTCCTGATGAAATGCATCCACAGAAAGCATGATGTAGGTTACACCACTTTGTGCCAGCATCCTTGCTACTTCTTTGATTCTTCTCTCATCCTTACTGAAATAGCCATTGGTGATCAAATCCCTTCTGGGAATCCCCATTTTTTTGGCCGCTCCATGGATCTTGCATACCACGTCTGGGTATAATAGCGGCTCTCCGCCAAATGTCATCAACGACTGAATTTCATATTTCCTGCATATATCATATATCGCCTTTGCTGCCAGATCACCGTCAATATGACCACTGTATTCAATATGATCACCCTCGCTGCAATGTTTACAATGTCCTGTGCATGCCATTGTGATGACAAATTCCAGTCGATTCAGGTTTTTCAAATATTCATTCATACCGTTTCCTTTCAAAGATAGAATATTCCTTATATTCTCTTATATTACTGATCTGTCCAATCAAGCTCCCCTCAGTAATGTAAAAAAATCCCCTCTGCCTCCTCTCTGATGGAATAAAACCAAAGTCTCCTTTCCACTTGTTTTGGTATCCCAATCAGACCTAAATTTTTCTTGTACAGGTTTCCACTCTCTCATACTGACTTTGTTTTCCTTCTACTCTGCACCCGATATATGATGGCAGCAATCCACGGTGTTGGAAGAATTTTTAAAAACACTCTGGATGCCCGAACAGTAAAAACCGGCACGATGTAAAATTGATTGAGATGATCCAGTGCGTATTTTGCAACCTTTCGAACATCATTTCCACCAAAATTAAAATTAATATTTGCCGTTTTTTCAAAATTGGTTCTGACAGGTCCCGGACAAAGAATGCTGATTCTGACCTTTGATTTTTTCTGTTTCAATTCTTTTCTGACTGCTTCGGACAGTCTGACAACATATGCTTTTGTTGCATAATAAGTCCCCATCAACGGTCCCGGCATAAAACCGGCAATGGATGCCACATTGAGAATCTGTCCGTGATCTTTCTTTACCATATCCACTAAATACAATTTCATCAGAATATGCAGTGCCTTGATATTGGTGTCGATCATCTGCATTTCTTTGTCCAGAGAAGTTTCGGTAAATTCTCCGAAGTCTCCAAATCCGGCATTGTTGATCAGCAAGTCCACATCTGAATATGCTTCATGGAGACGAACGCAGTTCTCTGTAACACTCAGGTCTGTGGAGACAGTCATCACTTTGAGTGTAGCATTTGCTGACAATTCTTTCTTCAGTTGTTCTAACCGTTCTGTGTTCCTGCCTACCAACACCAGCTGTTCACAATTGGAAGCCAGAATTCTTGCCATTTCCCGTCCTATGCCGGAGGACGCACCTGTGATCAATACTTTCATAAATTCATTCCTCTCTGCTTTGCATTTAACTGAGGCAACATTTCCCCTTCATCGCTTCCGTCACCACTTCCAGTAACCGAATCAAAAGTTGATGATGATTGGTCAGCGCATCGTAAGCGGCATCTTCGCTGAGAACACCCCGCTTCAAATCGGTAGGCAGTCGTCCGGCCTCATCATCCTCGAAATCCTTGCGCCAGTCTTCGCTTCCATAATATGCATCCAGCTCCTTTACAAGAGATTGCACCTGAGAAAATGACTCCAAAGCCTCGTCCATTTTAGCAGACGCATCTTCCACCTTGTCCAAAATTTCCTCATAATATGTAATACGTTCAATCTGTGTCATCATTCCACCTCGATCACTTTTATATTTTACAGTTTTATACACACCACCAATCACCAACATACAATCAATCAAAATCAGGATACAACCTCCTGCTACATTGGTTTGCATCACTTCCAATGCTATAAAGAAAATGAATGCCAACACAGCACCAGAGAAGCTGGATTGATAGGCTTGCTCTGCATCATACTCGTTACCTTCCCATCCTATATGCCATCCTTATATTATTTTTCCCCGTTGCTTCCTGATACACTTCTGAACCATTATCTTCCCAACGGGTTTTTCCACTGCTCACCACATCGCCGCTTTCGTCCACATAGGCATAGATTTCTACAATTTCTCCATCTATATCAGACCATGTTCCATCGGAATTTTTTTCGTTCTGATAACGTACATATAGACCACATTTTCCATTTTTTGTTCTTCTGTTATACACTATGTAGTCTACCGTGCTATTATTTTCAGATAATACACATCTTGAAGAAGACTCTGAAGCACCATACTCTACCGCAAAGTCATTCATCGGTCTGTCAGAATGAAGCGCATAGATCGCCTGATATCCAGCGGTTATTTGTTGTTCCCCCGGAAAAAGCTCATACCCCAAATCCTCTGCTGTGTCTGTTTCCCGTTCCACCACATGGCCAGAAGTGCTTTCCTTTTCGACACCATAATGTGTCGTAAGCCGTCTTCGTTCCACCTGACCATCATAATACAATAGCAGAAGTTCATCGTACTGCTCTTCTCCTGTCAAGACGATTTCTACATTGTCATCATGCCAGGTAATATTCCAGGAATGCTTTCCAATGGATCCGCCGTCATTTGCGATTTCAAAATCCGTTTTTGATAGAATCGTTTTATCTTTTTTCAGTACGAGTCGCCCTGGAGCAGAACCAAACGGCCATCCCGGTTCTCCGACTGCCTGAAGAATCACTTCATATTCTTGATCTGGAGATGGAGCTGTGTCAATCACAGTCACCTTAAAATTCGTTTCATATAAGAAACTTCCTAATAATACAACTGTCATCCATACAAGTATCCCAACTATAATCAGAATAGGATTCCACTTTTTCATCATGTCACTTTCTTTCTATCACACTCATAATCAATTTATCACAGTATTTGCACACATAGTTTTTATTCACTGCATTGACAATGGGGCACCACAGGATGGGCACTGATTGTTTTTTCTTTCAGATACGTATTTCTCCTCTCTTCGCCTCTATCTCACAAACTTTCTATCCGAAGAAGGTATCCCTTCTTCATCTGAAAGATATCGTTCTACCTTCATGTGTAAATCATACTTATTCCTCAATTGCACAATTGTATCCATCATAGCAGAACTATGATGCCTGTCGATTGCTTTCTGGTCTTCCCATTTGTCGATTAACAATACCGTTTCCGGATCATGAACCGGAAAGAAATATTCATATTGGACATTTCCCTCTTCATTGCGAATGCGTTCTGCAGTGCCACTGTGTTCCATTTCCTCTGCGAACTTACGGGCATTGCCATTCTTTCCACTATAATATAT
The DNA here is from genome assembly GCA_017457865.1 of Lachnospiraceae bacterium. GTDB lineage: Bacteria > Bacillota > Clostridia > Lachnospirales > Lachnospiraceae > UBA2942. The sequence goes on from JAFTGN010000027.1 coordinate 5,114, forward strand.
GTGAATTACTACACTCATACCTTCTATCATCTCGCTCCTTCTCTCTAAACCATGTTTTACATTCGATATTGCAAATAAAACAGGAGATCTTGCCGGTTTTTCATCCCATACATATCACACAAATCAGACTGGATGACAGGATCTGCCAACGATATTCTTTTTCAAATGTATCAATCATTCCATATGCTCAATACAGTATTTGCCTGATTTTCCTCATCTCCTGCCACACATTATCCCCATAATTACTCACCAATACAGAAATTTTTCTGTTTGCTACAGGTAAATGTGGCATACTTTTGTTCCATTGCTTTCTCCTTTTCATTGTATATTTACAATATGATATATCTCTTTTACACTCCCAGCCACCGATAATGCCAGAGGTGGAATCATGGTACGCCTATTGTTCTATAATATGAACTCTGAAATCGCAGACATCGTCGCCACGACCGATGGTCTTTGTCCTATCCCAAGACAGCCTCGGATGCATATTGCCATAGCAGATATCATCTGCATCACAGAACCCTTTTACGATCTCCGGACAACCATAACGCACGCATTTGTCATGATAGGGGCATTTGACCATATCAAAGCGTATTTCATCTTTTGACAGGTACTTATTTTCGGAAGCAAAACCTGCCTGAGGGCCGAAGTGCTTCTGTGTCATGTTGTACAAAAACTTCGGAACTACTTTATACAGACCGGGAATTTTGAAAATTGCTTTGACCTTAGACGCCATACCGCCGGATCTCCAACGATAGTAATCGGTCACGAATTCCTCCGCTTCTTTACGCCCGACTCCTTCATCAAGTAATGCATCGAACACAGCAATAGACGGATAGATGCGCTCCCGCGTATGCATATAGTATTCTTTCGGTTCATCTTTATTTTCTTCAATCAATTCATCATAGCGTTTCAACGCCTTGGTCATGATCGCCTGAGCTTTTTCATTTCCAAATTTCTCTTCAAGATGGGAAACCACCTGTCTGAAATATCTGACCTGCTTTGCCATAAGTTTCTCTCTTTCCTTTCATGTTGTGAATTCCATTTGATAGACATACATCTTTGCAAGATTGTCACAGAACTTTGCAAGAAAGCGGTGAATCCCTTTGATATTCGGATCATCGAGCTTATAATAGCCCTGCATATAGCTTTTTTTCGTCATGAGCTTTACCTTCGGAGACCAGCCCTCAAGTTCTGATGCATCATTCACATAGAAAAGTCCCGATATATCATTCATACCCATGTTTTTCAGTGTGCCTTTCATAAGTTTATCTCTTCCGAATTTGCCCACTGCATCAAAGACCAGTCTGCCGCCCGGAAATCTGCCCGCCATAGCAATGACCATGTCCTTGATCTGCTGCGTCGTGAAGTAATGAAACACTCCCGCAGCATAAAGCACAGCACCTTCCCCGGCATCAATCTGATCCATCCACGAAAAATCATTCAGATCACAGGCTATATTTTCTTCTCTTTCCCCAGCGGGTATGAGCTCATTACGGGATTTGATCACATCCGGAAAATCAAGGTTATAAATGCGACAAGTTCCGTTATCCGCTGTTCTTCCTGTCATATTCAATCCGCAGCCAAGATTCACCACAGCGGCATTTGGATGCCCCTTCAGATAATCCGCAATCTCCCAGAGCATATCTTTTTCACGCATAGCTCCTTCCAGTGCGCCAAACTGATACATGGCACTGCTTTCTTTGCTTTTAAACTGCGAAAATCATAGTCGATACTTTCACAGATTTTCGCAGCGTATTCGTCTTGGTACAGTGTCGGGAACTGTTCTGCGCAAAGCTTCCGCCCGTACAGCGGTATGATAAGCGTTTCCTGTACACTGCCTTTTTCAATATGAATTTTGCCCATTGATAAACACCTCTCTGTTACTATATTGAACCTTAGCATATTTACCATATTATCGTGGAGATACTTCTGAAACTCCTTGTGCACCGTTTTTATTTGCTTCATCTTTCATTATATCTAAATCTCCGATATATCATTTTTGCCAGAAGGGAACCAACACAATATCCATCGAATCACTCCTTGCGCTTTACATAGGTCAGTTCAATGTCGTATCCCAGAGATTCTAGCATCCGAATGAACGTCTTATTTACGATATTCTCGTTCTTTTTTACCAGCCGGTTCACATAGGACGGAGTGGTGCCCACATCCCTGGCAAGTTTCGCCTGCGTGGTTTCTGCTTCTATGCACTTTACCTTTACATCGACTTCAATATTGTTCTTAAGCACTAGCTTTCACCTCGTCTATCTGTTTTGAAACAAATTGCATTATCTGTGCAATTTATTATAACATATATTCCACCATTTTTCAATCCCTTAATAAGAAAAGAATTCTGCAAATGCAGAATTCTCGCGCCGAGCGCGGCTGCGTAAGCAGCTCTTTCTCCTTCGCGCGAGGTCGCCTCCTGTGCGGAGCACTTTTTTGTGTAATAGGAATTTCCTATTACACAAAAAAGACACCCGACCGTAGCCGAGTGCCATTTCTGTCTGTATATCTGTTATGCCTTGTTGAACTTATCCTTGCTCTGCTTACATCTCGGACATTTCCAGTCCTCCGGCAGATCTTCAAATGCCACGCCGTCATGCTCCGCAGGATCATACACATATCCGCAGATTGAGCAGACATATTTACCACTGGCTTCCTTAGCGGAGAAATCCACCTCAGCGAGAACCGTAGGTACGGGATTTTCCAGATCCATCACACGATTTGCTGCCAGGTTCTCATACCCCTGCGGCGTATGTGTACCACAATAAACTGTCGGATGTTTCCGGACAAACTCACGTACCCTGTCAAGCGTTTCACGAGCCGCAGGAAGATCATCAAACACTATTGAAAGCTTATTCTCATAGAGTGCTTCATCCACATAGGTAATATCCCCGTGGAACATAAAAAACAGGTCATTGTTTTCAACGATTACAATGCTGTTTCCGTTTGTATGTCCCTTTGCCCTGATAAAATAAATTCCGTCACTGATCTTCTGGCTCTCCGGGAAATTGTAGTACGCTCCATCCATAAACTTCACGGGTACAATGTTTGGTATGCCCTGAAGTTCATCAGCGGACATCTCCTCTTCATTGACGTAGATTTTTGCATTTGGAAAGGACTTCAATTCACCAGAATGGTCTCCATGTTTATGTGTCAACAAGATTGTGGTTACCTGTTCCGGCTTGTAGCCCAAAGCGGCAAATGCCTCCATATAGCTGCAGATGTCTTTTCCCGTGTACAGAGCACTGTTCTCGTCCGGTACCTCTTCCGGTGTTCCTGCAGGCAGACCAGTATCCACAAGAATCACCTCGTCCCCTGTATCAATCAGATAGTTTTGCAGGCTACCGCGATAGCGAACGCTTTTATCAAACTTCTCCTGTCCTTCCTCGCCGCCAAATACGAAGGGCTGCGAATAGAATCCCTCTGTTCTGAATTTCACTGCCTTGATTTCCATTTCAATCCTCCTACTTCATTATTCTTTTCCATGCTGACAAGCAAGTGGTTCAAAAGTTGCCGAAGCAGAAGAATGTCTTCCTGTGGAAGCGGTATGCAGTTCTGTATTTCCACAGGCACACTCTTTGCTTTTTCTTTCAGGTCCAGCCCTTCCTGTGTCAGCGTAACATATAGTTTTCGTGCATTTCCGTCCGGTTTGATCCTGCTTATAATTCCTGATCTCTCCATCCTTTTCAGAAGAGGCGCAAGTGTACCAGAGTCAAGATAGACCTTCCGTCCAAGCTGCCCTTCCGTCATACCGCCATGTTCCCACAGCACCATCATCACAAGATACTGGGTATAGGTCAGATTTAACTCTTCCAGCGGTTTGCGGTACTGCCTGACTACTTCTTTTGCGCAGGCATAGAGTGGGAAACAGAACTGATCTTCAAGCCGCGGGACATGATCTTGTCTTAATGCCTCCATTTCAGTCATTGTGTTTCTCCAAAATTCTGTGTCCTTTTACAAAAGGCTGGCGCACATTGCCGCAGTGTCAGCCTCGTCATTTTTATTTACTTTTCTGCCGGTTCCCATTTGCATCTGATGGGCGAAACTATGGATCCGTCCTTCTTCATAGCAGCAAAAGCCTTGTCTACGACTTTTCTGTCCAGTCCAGTCAGCTCTGCGACCTTTCCTGCATTCAAAGGCTCCCCGGCTTTCTTCATTGCCTCAAGAATGATCTCTTTTTCGTTCATATCCATCCTCCTTAAAAAGTAGTTGTTTCCAGTTCCTCTGCAAAGGAACTGAATGTGGCAGTTGCTAGTGGCTTATTGCTGTGCCATCGCTTGTTGTGCACAACCATATATTAATCGAAAATCTGTCAAATGTCACGTTATAATCCTTCCGGATTATAACGCCGCTTTATAAATTGATGAAATTATAAAATTCTTCCATGCAGTTTACTCACACAAATAAGGCCGAAGCACCTCAGGAATGCTCTTTTCCATCAGTTCTGCCACCTGCTCATAGGATAAATCTGATTTTTCTATGAGCCAGTCATAGAGAAACTGATTCGTACCATAACAGAACACCTTCACAATGGCAGACAAGTCCTTTGGGCATTCGTTTGCCTCAAGTTTTTTTCTGATTTCATTTTCTATAAATCGGATATTCATGTCGGACATTTGAAACAAAAACGAGTCTCTGCCACTTGTATGCTTCAGCGCATTCACCATAAATTTTCGGTTCTCATTATAAAATCGCATACCGTCCAGAAACGTATCTTTCCATACATACCCATCCATTCCTACTTTCCCGATATTCTTTCCTGCTTCTCTGGCATAGATCCAGGCAATCATGTCGTACTTATCCTTAAAGTAACGATAGAAGGTAGGCTGTGTCACTTCACAGTTGTCCACGATATTCGCAATGGTTATTTTATTAATAGGTCTCTTCTCTGCAAGTTCCAAAAAAGAGTCCACCAGGATTTCCTTTGTGGTCTTTTTCTTCATTTTACAGTCCTCTTTCCGGTTGACTTTTCCTTACTCATTTTCTCTCTTCACGTCACTTGATTATATGTCGTTACACTTAAGCATTAACTTCTGTTTGGTCTGTCTGCCTTAAAATAAATTACATGATCCGTATGATTTATTGTATCATATATTCCATCGTTTTTCAATCCCGTAACGAAAAAATACACCCGACTGTAGCCGAATGCCGTTCCTAGTAGCCGAATGCCGTTCCTATCAGTATATCTGTTATGCCTGTATCTCCCCTTTGCCGTTATCGGCAGCTTCCACTTCTGTCCAATCAACCCCATCTCATAGAGCATGGGGCACTCCGTTTCGTAGATGTTTTCTTCTTTTGGTAGAGGATTCTTACTCATCTCAAAATCCTTTACTATCTTTTTTATAGTGGCAAAGCATATTCTGCCTTCTTGTTTTTTCTGTATGACTAATTATAATAGAGATGTACGGAAAAACCAAGCATGAAGGAACTGTTTCATCATGAAAAAATATTTGAACCCGTCGAACTGAAAAATATGACTTTCAAAAACCGCCATATAACAATGAAAGTACGCTGATACGTACTTTCATTGTTGGTGAGTAACATCTATCTACTCTTCTTAATTATGCTATCGACCAGTCCTGTCCTTCTGTCTGTAACCCCACCATATCGGCAAAGACACCGCCGCGCTCCATCAGCTCCGTAGGCGCACCCTGTTCGGCTACACTGCCGTCCGACAGCACCACGATTTTGTTTGCTCCGGCAACGGTACGCATCCTGTGAGCAATCACTATGACCGTCTTATCCTTGATGAGTCGTGATAACGCCCCTTGCACCTTCGTTTCATTTTCCACGTCGAGAGATGCCGTAGCTTCATCCAGCAGAATAATCGGTGCGTCCTTGAGAAATGCTCTCGCTATCGAAATACGCTGACGTTCACCACCGGAGAGCTCGCTGCCGTTCTCGCCGATGACCGTATCGTAGCCATTGGGGAGACTCTTTACAAACTCGTCGCAGTTGGCAAGTCTGGCCGCATGCAACACTTCCTCATCTGTGGCGTCTTTTTTACCCACACGGATATTCTCCATGACTGTGTTGTTAAACAGTGTGACATCCTGGAACACGATGGAGAACGAGCCGAGCAACGTTTCCGGATCGACCGTCTTTACATCCACACCGCCGACCGTGACCTTGCCCTTGTCCGCATCCCAGAAACGGGCGGCCAAACGGCTAACGGTTGTCTTGCCGCCGCCGGAGGGTCCGACAAGTGCCGTGACCTCTCCCTGCTTCGCAGTAAAAGACACGTCGGAAAGTACTGTTTTCTCGTCCTTGTAGGAGAACCCCACATGGTCAAACACGATATCGTAGCCGTTCGGTGCAAAGTCGGCAGAGCCCTCCTGCTCTTTTGTGTTGTGAATCTCATTCATGCGATCCACATTGATTTGCAGAGCATTGATAGCAGCCAAATTTATCAGTGTGCCACTCATGGGCTCATACAGTCTGGAAGCCACCAAAAGGAAGCAGAAGAACTGCATCAGGCTCAGTTCCCCACCGATCAGCATCGTGCCGCCGACAAGCGCAACGGTACCGATGCCGAACTTTAAAAGCATCTGCGCCGATACCACGAAAATTGCCGTGCCAAGCTCACTACCGACGGCACGCTTTTCAAGTGCATCAATTTTCTCATACAGTCCATTCAAATATTCATTTTCCGCATTGTTGCTCTTTAAGTCGCGGGAGGTCTCAATGAATTCCTGCACGCCCTCGTTCAGGTCAATCTGCGCCGCTCTCTGCTTGCGGGAGAAATGATTCTGAACGCTCTTGGATGTCAGCACAATGATAAGAGCCACCGGAATCGGCCATACCGCCGCCAGTGCCATTTTCCAATGGAAGAAGAACAAACCAATGCAGATGATCAAAGTAGAAATGATGCTTCCGTAATATTGCGGGATCATGTGGGAACCGGCGTGCTCCATTACTTCCGCATCGGACATAATGGTGCTGGTCAGGTCAGCAAGGTCTCGTCTGGCAAAGAAGGATAGCGGGAGCTTGCGCAGCTTCTCCGCAAGGGAGATTCTTCTTGACGCCGATTCTTTATAGGTTGCCTTATAAGCAGTGTTGTACTGCCAGATACTCGTGATGACAATGAGTGCCAGGCACACCACAATACCGCCGATATAGAAACCTGTGTGGCTTTGCAAATTTACGCCATCGATATAGTATCCCGTAAAGAGATACAAGAGCGTGACAGGGAACATCAACGCCAGGTTCTGTGCTACAACAGCCAAAATTCCAAGAACCATTTCCTTTGCGCCCTGGTCGGACAGGGCGAATTTATTCTTAAAGTATTGTTTCATATCGTTTCACCCACTTTCCATGAAATTGCGCTTTGATATTCCTTCCACATTGCGCTGTAAAGTCCGTCTTTTTTTACTAACTCATCATGTTTTCCGGTCTCCACTACTTCGCCGTGGTCAAGAACATATATCTTATCCGCATTTCGGATGGTGGAGAGTCGGTGGGCAATCATGATAACTGTGCTGTGTTTCGTCAGTTCCGTGAACGCTTTCTGCACCAACACTTCATTCTCAGGATCGGCAAAAGCCGTAGCTTCATCGAGAATGACAACGGGAGCCTTCTTTAAAATTGCCCTCGCAATGGCGATGCGCTGCTGCTCTCCGCCGGAAAGATAGATGCCTTCCGAGCCGAAAACAGTATTGATCCCCTGCGGTAGGCGTGCAATAATATCGTCGCACTGGGCAGCATGAAGTGCCTCAGTCAGCTCTTTGTCCGTAGCGTCAGGCTTTGCAATACGCAGATTATCCGCAATCGAACGCTTGAGCAATCTGCTGTCCTGGAATACATAGGAAACAGTATTCATCAGTTCGTCCTTACCGACATCCTTCACGTCCATACCGCCGATCTTAACGCTTCCTTCCTGTGCATCAAAGAACCGGGAGATCAGCCCCGCCGCTGTAGTCTTGCCACTTCCGGAAGGTCCCACCAAAGCCACGATTTGATCTTTATCCGCAGACAGGGATAGGTTTTTGACCGCTGGGTTCGCATCTTCACTGTATCGATAGGTTGCATCTTTGATTTCCACAAAAGCACCGGACAGCGTCTTTTTGTCTTTTGCCTCGGCAAGCGGCTGAATATCCAGGATGGAATTCACTCTCGCGATGGCGTCATCAATCTTCATGCTGTTCTCCGACATAAACATGACGCGTTGCATCGTGGTGGTGATGATTGGTGTGAAGATGACGTAGAACAGGAAGTTTACTAGGATATCCTGCGTTGCAGCCCCGCCTCTCGTCAAAAACAGTGCAAGGCCGATCAGGAATGCGAATGCCGAGTTAATAAACATTGTGAACAGAATCATCGACTTACGGCACCGAAAGGTATATTTCAAGCAGAAGTCACCGTAATCATCAATGGATTTCTTGAACTGATGGAAAGAGAACACGGTTTGCCCGAAGGTCTTGACCACGGGGATGCCGCGTATATATTCCACCGCCTCGTTGCTCATGTGTTCCAGTGCATTTTGATATTGACGCATATCCTCCGCCATCGCAGGCCCCGCCATCTGAAACATCATTGCGAATGCTATGATAATGGGAATGAGGCAGGCAAGACCGAAACGCCAGTCGTAGAGGAACAACATTACCACCATTGCCAGCGGCGTCACGATAGCCTGCGCCATATCCGGCAGGTTATGCGCCAAAAGCGTCTCCGTGCTGGATGTCGCCTCCGTCACGATGCGGCGCACTTTGCCGGAGCCCATTTCGTCCGCAAATCCGATCGGCAGTTTTGCGATATGGCGCAGCAGGTCTTTCTTCATATTGCCCGCCACACGGAAAGCTGAGACATGGGAGCACATCAAGGCCCCGAAATAGACCAGCATATAGATAAGTGAGAAAATGACCGCCATCCATCCATTGTGTGTGATATTTGTAGCCGCTTTAAAATCGGGAGCAACCTCGATCACCTCCCTGATGATCCGCCAGAGGTACACAAAAGGCATCAGAGCCAGCACCCCTGTTACAGCGGACAAAAGAAGCGACAGATAAGTCAGTGCCTTGTACCCTCCTGCGTAACCCATCAGCACCGAAAATGCGGATGGCTTTTTCTGTTCTTTCATGAAAAACAGCTCCTTTCCGTTAGATATTGCTAACTGATATTCGTTTTTTTTGGGGACTTCATCGTCCCCATTTCATGTACTTATGATTGAATTACATTCCCATCAGCGCCAGCCAGCCCGCCGTATGGAATACATGCAGCTGCCTGACGCATCTTACCGCCTTTTCTTTCGGTACATCGTGGATGATGAGCTCAAACATTCCGCTGAACATCCCGCTCACAATGCTGTGAGACAATGCCGGTTCAACCTCCTGTTTTATTGGATGTCCGATCTGCGCCATATGTTCTTCGAACTGCCGCGTGCTTTCGATCTCCCGCACTGTCAGCTCGTGGAGCAGGTTTTCATATTTCGTGCCGGAAGAGGCGGTCAGGAGCAGCTTGAATGCAGTTAAGTGGGCATACATATATTCCGTCATCCGCACCATACATTCGCCGCCTATGTCACCCATATGCTCTTTCTGTTCTTCCTTGGTCATCTTCCAGAATGATTCCAAGGCATCATCGTACATTTGAAGAATATGGTTGTAATGATCTCCGACAAGGGCATCATAAAGCTCCTCCTTGCTGTTATAATACCAGTAAAAGGACCCCGTCGTGACCCCAGCCTCCTTGACGATGTTTCGGAGGGATGCATCCCGAAAGCCCTTGTCCAGAAACTCGGACGTAGCAATCTCATGGATTCGATCCCTCGTCGCTTTTTCATCTTTGCTCAATCTACCACCTCCATAACACTGTTACTGTAATATTCTATAACACCGTTATGGAAAAGTCAAGAGGTAAGGGGCAACTTTTTTGCCGCCCCGCTCTTTTACAATCTGTTCATATTAGATGCGCCCGCTTGATTATCCGGCAAGATTTTCCGCACAGAAAAGCTGGATACAGTCCTCGATCATTTTCTGGTTATAGTCCGCTGAGATGCCGGAGGGAAGCCAGTACGCATAGCTGCCGGAATCATAGGAGTCTAACTTGTTCTGATCAGATCCATATCGGAATTCGATGTGGTAGGTTTCCTGCGGCGTATCCGGTGCGAAATAGAAATAGGTAAACTCTCCTGAATCCGCATCGTCGCTTTCAAATTCATAAAGACCGCGCTGTTCTTCCATCCCGATGTAATGATAGGTGTGTGAGAACAAGTCGTTTCCATTACTGTCTTTGCCGCTGATCATCGTGCCGTTTACAGTCAGTGTAACAAGTCCCTCCGCAAAGTTACAATCGTAGGCTGTTTCATCCGGATGCTCTGCATACATGGAAACGGCATCTTCTCCGTGGATATCCGCCGTGACCATAGAACGGAGCATCTCCACTGCTCCTTCTGCATTCTCTTCACCGACAAACGCGGCTGCGTCATCGAGCCAAATCTGAGCATACTCATCCGCAAAAAGAACCGGCCAAAGCTCTTGATAACTGCCGGTCAAATCATTTAACAGTTTTTCGGCCGCCTCCGCATTCTCATCCACTTCTGATGTTTGCTCGATTGTTTCTGAACCCTGCGATGACACATTTTCTGTGGATTCATTGCTTTTGGTTGTTCCGCAGCCGGCAAGAAGACTCAGGGAAAGAAGAAGAGCCATCAGCAGAGCTGCAATCTTACGTTGTTTCATGAAATTCGCTCCTTTATTGTATACTTGGTTAGACATCGCTAACAGATATCATTATACGAATTTCATGGCCCGTAGAGAAGCGCCATTCAGACATTTCTATCCATTCGGACACTCTTTTTGTATTCCGTTGGCGGTATTCCAAAGTGGGAACGGAATGCTGATGAGAACTTATTCGGGTTTTCAAAGCCGATTTTTCCCGCTATATCCTGTATGGATAGATCCGTTTCACAAAGCATTTTTGCCGCAAGCTGCAGGCGATAATCCTTGATATAAGCGTAGACCGATGTTCCGTATACCTCACGGAAGCAGTTTTTCAGATGCGTGGGGGATACATTCTGCTCTGCGGCAAGAGAATCTATCGACATTTTCGCCCCCGGATTATCCGCGATTCTTTCCTGCACCCTTTTTGCAAGTTCTGTTTGAGAATGGGATAAATATTTACGCTTGTCTCTTACAATGTCGAAATGCGTAAGAGTCAGCAAGAGCTCGATAACCTTGACCTTCAGATACCCCTCCCGAATAGCGTCATCCACTTCATAAAGCTCAGAAAATATATGTTCTATGTATGGGTTTGCCCGAACGATGAAAAAATCCTGCTGGTCAAGAAGTGCGGTCACCTTTTCCAGATCGACCGAGAATGACTGCAACAGATCTTTGGTATTTCCAGTAATTCCATCAGAATTAACTGTGATGGTAATTCCGTGATAGTGGTTCATTGGAAAGGATGTCGAGTGGGCTGTTTTCTCCAGCGAACAAAATGCAAGGTCGCCGGGACCCATATATCCGAATGCACGGTCTCCAAACCCGCACTCGCCGCGCCCCTGCTGGCAGTGATTGATCTCTATAACCTTCCCGTCAGTTCTTGCGCCGCTGCTGCAATATGCCATGTGGATTTCATTGTAAAGAAGCTCGATTCCCGGAAATACAGAATATACCGTTGTGCTGCCCGTTCCGGTATCATTTCGGAACACATATTTTCTCCCGGCATTTTCTGTTGGTTCTTCTATCCAGTCGTTATATAAACTGAGGGAATCAAAATTCTTCAAAGCAATTCATCTCCACATCTTTCATTTAGTCAATACGGCAATTTTGTTGGATAGATTGCGAATCGCCCCTATCTTCCCAATCACCTTATAGATTGGCGCGATCTCCACCATCCCTTCCACAAGGCTTCTGTCTCCCAGCCAATGAAATGCAGGGCAAAGACGTGCGAGTTCTTCGCCACTCCTTGCTCCCCAGGTAAAAACCGCGGTGCTCTATCGTATGGATTTCTCCACGTTCTTCTTCACGAACTTCGGATTGAGGATTTCCATGAAGACTGTAACCTGCAGAAAATGCCTGTCGATGATGAACAGAATTCGCCACCATCACGCCGCTAGCAAAACCTGTCAGCGCCCTCTGAACTGTCCGCGAAAGCTCTTTCTTCATGAAAAACACACAGGCAGTTCCCGGTGATGTTCCAAGGAACGGTATTAGTACGCTGAGCAAGATATCTACATTCATCGCTGTCACTTCCTGCACTGAAATACGGCAATACTCTCCACATTTCGCACCGCCACCTCACAATACATGGCAGAGAGACGTTTCTGAAGGCTTTCCACTGTCTCGAAGGGTGGCGTGAAAAAACCACTCTTAATGTAAAATCGACGAATCATCTTGTCGGTATGTTCATTCGCATTTTTTACATAGAAGCAGCCTGTGAAAATACCGCCGGTCTTCAGCACTCGAAATGTCTCTCTGTACGCCGCTTCCTTATCCGGAAAAGCGTGAAATCCGTTCAGAGACACTACGACATCAAAAGTTTCATCATCGTATGGCAGGTTCCCCACATCGCCCTGCCTAAAGCATACATTTTGTATCCCCGTTTCCTTTGCCCGTTCCTGCGCTGTCTGCATCATCTTTTCAGAATAATCAAGGCAGGTGATGTCTGCATCTGGCAGAGTCTTGAACACCGGCATGGAAAGGACTCCCGTTCCGACAGGAACTTCTAAGAGTTTTCCGGTGAAGTCACTCGGTATTGCCTCAAACGCCATCGCCTGATACTCCAGCGCATCCTCCCTGGTCATACGCCAGACATGTTTTAACATAAAGCGCCCCATTCGAGTTGTGCCAAGCATCATGCCATCATAGAAGCTGTGCGCATTACCCAAACCCTTATAGGCGGATTTAATCTCA
>JAFTGN010000001.1 GCA_017457865.1 Lachnospiraceae bacterium
ATGAGCAATGTCTCCTTTGGTATGAGGTGGTTTGGCGATTACATTATACCACAAAAAGGGAGGTCATTGCTCATTTTTTTGCAGACTCCCTGAAAATCAAGGTTTCAGAACAAAAAATGAGGTAGTGACTTGACACTACCTAATGTGAAAGCGAGGTTGACAAATGGTACGATTGTGACGGTTTTGGAAGCAATCGCAAATCAAACATATGGGGATGTCTGGTATAAAATTTTTGTCAATGGAAGTGAAGGATACGTACATTCTGACTATATTGTTCCATCCGGACTCTATCGTATAGGAACAATTGTATCAGAAACAAAGGTGTATGCAGATCATGGATTTACACCATTACAAAAATGCAGTGGACTGATAGAAGGCAATCAGGTACAGATCATTGGTCAGGAGGGAGAATGGATGTTGATACGTATTGCCGGAAAATATGTGGGGTATGTATTGACAGAAGCCATCATAGAATAAAATGTAATAGCGGAGTAGTTTTTGTACAATGAAAAGTCAATGTCCAGTCAAGACCACCGGCTAAGCCGGTGGTCTTGACTCAGCAAAAAAATATAGTTTAATACTTTGCCGGTATCTGCACCCCATAATATTCCATGGCTTCACGAAGTACCCGGAAGAATGCTTCGATATCAGGTACGTCTATTGCGCCAAGTGAGCAGAGGCGGAAAGTATCTGTGGTAGAGATCTTGCCGGGATAAATGGTAAATCCTCTTTCATAGCAGTAATCATGAATCTTTTCAAAATCCCAGTTTGGATCATTTGGATATTTGATGGAAACGACCATGCCGGACTGCCACTCTTTTTTGATGATATCTTTTAATCCCAGTTCGTCTTTTCCTTTATGGATTGCTTCCCAGACCCGGATATGCCGGTCGTATTTGCCCTGTTCGCCCTCTGTCCAGTATTCTTCGATTGCCTGCTTTACACTGTAAATGGTCTGTACCGGCGGTGTAAAGTGCATCTCACCTGTACGGTTGAAGAAATCATACTGTAGGTACAGATTGCAGTAATAAGACCGGGTGGGATAATCTTTTGTTCTTTCGATGATTTCTTTATTACCAACCACAAAGGAAAGCCCTGTCATAGCCATAAGCCCTTTCTGGGAACTGGCCATGACGAAATCCAGATTGTCACGGTCCATATCAATGGGGAGCATTGCATAAGTAGATGTGGTGTCTACCGTAAATACAGCATTGTATTGATGTACCAAGGCACCAATTTCACGGATTGGATTGAGGATACCTGTGCCGGTTTCGTTATGAGTCGTATGAACAACAGCAATATCAGGATTTTCCTGTAGTGTCTTTTCCACTAATTCTAGATCAGGTCTTATATCATATTTAAATTTCAAATCAATGTAGGGAATGTGATAATATTGCAGAACCTCCACTGCCCTGGAACTATAGGCACCGTTGTTGATGACCAGCACTTTTTTTCCTTCCGGTACAAGCGAGTTCATCAATACATCGATGTTGATGGTTCCAGAACCGCAGAAAAGTACGGATGTATATTTATCCGGATCTCCATGAACAATTTTTACAAGTTCTGCACGGATGTCTTTCATGATATCTGCAAATTCTTTTTCTCGAGGACAAATGTCAGGTACCACCTGTGCATATTTTACCGTATCGGTGGTTGTCGCAGGTCCCGGATTTAATAAGATGTTACGTTTGATTTTTTCCATTCGGATTCTCCTTTTCCATAAGCATTTCCCGGATGATTCAAAGATAACTTGGTACCAACAGGATGTCAAGTGATTTTCTGAAATTATGCCAGTATTGTTGATATGTGACCTATGACTTATGAAGGAAGACACCTCAAGTAAGGTAGGGTCTGCGACAGGCTATACCCGGAGCATGATGGATATTGTGGTGCAGTCAGGTCTATATATGAAGTGGTAAATAAAAGACTGGTAAACCGGTTGGAGCGGTATAAGGGAAAGGCCGATGAGTGAAGAAATATTAAGTGCAGGGATTGGCATAGGAACGACAACATAATCCCTTGGTAAATCAAACCGATTTTGTTGGCAGTAAACCCATAGGTTTTATAGGTGAAAATCCTTATTTTACAAGCTGTTTTTATGTTGGAAAAATATTGTTAAAATTTTGACAAATTCCAGTTGTTTTGTCTTGACAGTGTTAAAAATAGACGATATAATGAAGGAAAATCAAGAGTTTTTAGGCTATTTTTGGAGACTTGTTTTCTAGAAAATCGGTTTTGAAATTCTTTATTTGTATTTCATCAGAGCCTGGCAAATGTGCATCAAACGGGTTCTGACCAGTTACACTTATTATAACAGTAAGGAGAGAAGAGATGGGAGCAAAAATTACAATCATTGGTGCCGGCAGCGTAGGAGCAACGATTGCATATACAATGTCTAACATTGACATTGCATCTGAGATTGTGTTGATCGACATCAACAAAAAGAAGGTAGAAGGCGAAGTATTAGATATTACACAGGGAACTGCATTTAGAGGTCCGATCAGTATCGTAGGCGGAGAGTATGAAGATGCAGCCGGTTCTGATATCGTCATCATTACTTCCGGTGTGGGCAGAAAGCCTGGCCAGACCAGAATCGACCTGACACAGACCAATGTCAACATCTTAAAGAGCATTACACCGGAAATCGTAAAGTATGCGCCAGACGCAAAATATATCATTGTCAGCAATCCAGTTGATGTACTTACTTATGTATTTACAAAGATTTCCGGTTTGCCAGAGAGCCAGATTGTAGGTTCCGGTACACTGCTTGATACTGCAAGACTGCGTTCCACTATGTCTGATTTCTATAAGGTAAATCAGAGAAACTGTCACGCATTCGTATTTGGTGAGCATGGTGATTCCTGTTTCGTTCCGTGGTCCTGTGCAAAGATTTCCGGTATTCCGTTGGATCAGTACAAGAATCTGATGCCTGCAAGCATGGTTCCGAATGAAGAGTGGGATTGCGAGAAGGTAGAGGAGCATGTACGTACTTCCGGTGGTCAGATCATTGCCAATAAGGGTGCTACATTCTATGCCATCGCAAACTCTGTGATTGACCTTTGTAAGAAGCTGTTGTCCGCATATGATTCCATTGCGTGTCTTTCTTCCATGATGCATGGCGAGTATGGCATTGAGGATGTATGTTTGAACGTGCTGACAGTAGTAGGTCCGAACGGCATCAAGGGTAAGATTGAGATGCCGATGACCGATGAGGAAGTGGCAAAGCTGAAGCACAGCGCAGATGTATTAAAGGATGTCATCAACCAGATTGAAATCTGATCATCATACAGAAAGCAAATGACAGCAGATTCTCTTTTTCACAAGTAGGAGAAGGAATCTGCTGTTGTGATGCATAAAATAGCAACCCGGGATATCCGGATTAGGCCTGACAGACAGGCTGGAATTGGAGGAAATTCGCATGGAGTATCGTATTGAAAAAGATACTATGGGTGAAATGCAGGTACCTGCTGACAGATACTGGGCTGCCCAGACACAGAGAAGTTACCAGAACTTCAAGATTGGCGGCGAGCTGATGCCAAGAGAGATCACCAGAGCATTTGGGTATCTGAAGAAGGGCGCAGCCATTGCCAACCACAACTTAGGCAAGCTGGATGAGACGAAGAAAGACATCATCTCTCAGGCATGTGATGAAGTGATCTCCGGTGTGCTGTTTGACCATTTCCCATTGGTGGTATGGCAGACCGGCAGCGGTACACAGTCCAACATGAATGCCAATGAGGTCATTGCAAACAGAGGTAATGAAATCTACGGCAGCAAGCTGCTGCATCCAAATGATCACATCAACATGTCCCAGAGTTCCAATGATACCTTCCCGACCGCACTGCATATCGCTGCTGCCATGAGCATTGAGGACAACCTGTTCCCGGCTCTGGATCAGATGATTGCCACTTTAAAGCGGTTAGAGGATGAGAATACAGAGTATGTGAAGAGTGGACGTACCCATTTACAGGATGCAGTGCCGATCCGCTTCTCCCAGGAGATCAGCGGTTGGAGATATATGTTAGAGAACAACAAGGCACAGTTAGAGGCTTCTCTGCCAGGTCTGAAGCGTCTGGCGCTGGGCGGTACCGCAGTTGGTACTGGTTTAAATGCGCCGGAAGGCTTTGGTGAGGAAGTGGCAAAGGTAATCAGCGAACTGACCGGTAAGGATTTTACCACTTCTCCAAACAAGTTCCACGCACTGACATCCAAGGATGATGTGACATTTGCCCACGGTGCACTGAAGGCGCTGGCAGCAAACCTGATGAAGATTGCCAATGACGTGCGCTGGCTGGCAAGCGGTCCTAGATGCGGTCTGGGTGAGATCTCCATTCCGGAGAATGAGCCGGGCTCTTCTATCATGCCGGGTAAGGTGAATCCGACCCAGTGTGAGTCTATGACCATGGTAGCCGTACAGGTGATGGGAAATGATGCGGCAGTAGGCATTGCGGCATCTCAGGGTAACTTCGAACTGAATGTATTTATGCCGGTGATCGCATATAACTTCTTACAGTCTGTACGTCTGTTAGCAGACGGTCTGGTATCCTTCCATGACAATTGTGTGGTAGGCATCAAGGCAAATCCGGAGAAGATGAAGCACAACCTGTACAATTCTCTCATGCTGGTGACTGCGCTGAATCCATACATTGGATATGAGAATGCAGCCAAGACTGCAAAGAAGGCTTATAAGGAGAACATTTCTCTGAAGGAAGCTTGTGTAGAATTAGGTTTCCTGACCGCAGAGCGGTTTGACGAAGTATTCCACCCGGAAGAGATGGCGTAAGGATTGCAGGTGTCTGGGAACGGTTTCTCAGAATGATCAGGAAGACAGGACAGACGGATGGATGTGGGATGACATGCATCCGGACTGTCCATCAAACAGGGGAATTGGACAGGGATTCTGTGAAACCGCAGAAAGGAATGGCGGTGGCAGGAATGCACAATTCCCTGAACACAAAAATCATATAAGGAGGGTGTGCACAACATGGTTTACAGTTATTATCCAGGTTGTACCCTGAAGACAAAGGCAAAAGATTTAGACATGTATGCCAGAAAATCAGCAGAAGCCTTAGGTATTACACTGGAAGAAATTCCGGAGTGGCAGTGCTGTGGCGGTGTGTATCCGCAGGCACAGGATGAGATTGCGACAAAGTTATCTTCTGTTCGTACTTTAAACAGTGCCAAGGAAGCCGGCAATGATCTGGTGACCGTCTGTTCCGCCTGTCATCATGTGTTAAAGAGAGTCAATGACGACATGGCAAACAATGAGTACATCAGAACCAGAGCCAACAATTACATGGAGTTAGAAGAGCCTTATGCAGGCGAGACAAAGGTGCTTCACTATCTGGAACTGTTGCGTGATGTAGTAGGCTTTGATGAGTTGAAGAAGAAGGTAGTCAATCCATTAAAGGGTAAGAAGATTGCTGCCTATTACGGATGTCTGCTCCTTCGTCCAAGCGGTGTCATGGGATTGGATGATCCGGAAGATCCATCTATTATGGAGGATTTCATCAAGGCACTGGGTGCCACTCCTGTGGTATATCCGTTCCGCAATGAGTGTTGCGGCGGCTATGTGACACTGCAGGATCAGTCTCTGGCACAGAAGAAGAGCAACAAGGTACTGGGTTCCGCAGAAGCACAGGGTGCAGAGATGGTGATCACAGCCTGTCCATTGTGTATGTATAATCTGAAGAACAACGGTACAGAGCATGATCTGCCGGTGGTATATTTCACAGAGATTCTGGCAGAAGCATTAGGCGTAAAGTAAGGAGGATGGATTCATGAGTAGTGTGAACAATGAAAGAGAAGAAATCCTTCGCATGAGCGGTGTGGATCCCACCAAGTGTATGAAGTGCGGTAAGTGCTCCGGTACCTGCCCTGCATTTGATGCAATGGAGTATCATCCACATCAGTTTGTATCGATGGTGAACAAGGGCAATATCGAGCCGTTAAAGCAGTCCAATGCAATCTGGCAGTGTTTATCCTGCTTTGCATGTATGGAGCGCTGTCCAAGAGACGTAAAGCCGGCGAAGCTGATTGAAGCAGTTCGTCTGACTGTGATCCGGGAACAGGGCATGAACCATTTAGAGTCCGAGAACGTACCTTGCATGCTGGATCCGGAACTGCCCCAGCAGGCGATTGTCAGTGCATTCAGAAAGTACAGCAAGTAAGTTCGTGTGAAGGCAACAATTGTGTAAAACAGAAAATAAGACCACTTGCGAGGAAGTTGTCTGTTTTTTGTAGAACATACCAAAAATATAAGAAGGTGGAAGTAAGACATGCATAAAATAGGTGTATTTGTATGTTGGTGCGGAAGCAATATTGCGGCTACAGTAGATGTAAAGGCTGTTGCAGAGGCTGCCAGCAAGGAGCCTTGTGTTGTATATGCGACCGACTATCAATATATGTGTTCTGAAAGTGGACAGAACCTGATTATCGATGCCATCAAGGAGCATAACCTGACAGGCGTTGTCATCTGTTCCTGTTCTCCGAGAATGCATGAGACGACATTCAGAAAGGCTGCACAGAAGGCCGGTCTGAATCCGTACATGGTAGAAATCGCAAATATCCGTGAGCAGTGTTCCTGGATTCACAAGGATATGGCAGAAGCTACCGCAAAGGCGATCGTATTGGCAAGAGCGGCCATTGCAAAGGTACAGCTGAACAAGCCGTTGATTGCCGGTGAGAGTGAAGTGACCAAGAGATGTCTGGTCATCGGCGGTGGTATTGCCGGGATCCAGACCGCACTGGATGTAGCAGAAGCAGGATTTCCGGTTGATATTGTAGAGAAGAAGCCAACCATCGGTGGTAAGATGGCACAGTTAGACAAGACATTCCCGACTTTGGACTGTGCAGCCTGTATTTTGACACCTCGTATGGTAGAGGCGGGCGCCCATGAGAATATCACACTGCATACATATAGTGAAGTAGAAGAAGTTTCCGGTTTTGTAGGAAACTTTACCGTCAAGATCCGCAAGAAGGCGAGAAAAGTCAAAATGGATCTGTGTACCGGATGTGGTCTGTGTACCGAGAAGTGTCCGATGAAGAAACAGCCAAACGAGTTCAACATGGGTCTGGACAAGAGAGGCGCAATCTATATTCCATTTGCACAGGCAGTACCGAAGGTACCGGTGATCGATGTAGAAGCCTGTCTGAAATTCAAGACCGGCAAGTGTGGTATCTGTTCCAAGGTATGTACGGCCGGTGCCATTGATTACGAGCAGCAGGATGAGATCATCGAGCAGAAGTATGGTGCAATCGTTCTGGCGACCGGTTTTGACCAGATCAAGCCAACCAAGTTTGGTGAACTTGGATATTCCCAGTATCCGGACGTTGTCACATCCTTAGAGTATGAGCGTCTGATGAATGCGGCAGGTCCGACCAAGGGACATCTGCTTCGTCCGTCTGATGGCAAGCCGCCGAAGGAAATTGTATTCGTACAGTGCGTAGGCTCCAGAGGACAGTCCTGCAGAGATAAGAGTTATTGCTCCAAGGTATGTTGTATGTATACCGCAAAGCATGCGATCCTGACAAAGGATCATTATCCGGATACCAATATCCATGTATTCTACATTGATGAGAGAACACCGGGTAAGAACTTCGATGAGTTCTATCGCCGTGCCGTAGAGCAGTATGGTGTAGATTATATTAAGGGTCAGGTTGGTAAGGTTTACGAAGAGAACGGCAAGCTGATGGTACAGGGTTCTGACCTGTTAGCAAATGAGCAGATCACCCTTGCTGCGGATATGGTAGTGCTTGCTGCTGCAATCGAACCGGACAAGACTGCAAGAAGTCTGGGAACCATGCTGACTGCAAGTATGGATACCAATGACTTCTTTACGGAGGCACATGCAAAGCTGCGTCCGGTAGAGTCTCCCACCGCCGGTGTATTCCTGTCCGGTATGTGCCAGGGTCCAAAGGATATTCCGGAGACCGTATCCCAGGCAGGCGCTGCTGCGGTAAAGGTCATCGGCCTGCTGACCAAGGATAAGCTGCTTGGCAACCCATGTGTGGCACATTCTGACGAGATGCTGTGTAACGGATGTTCCCAGTGTGCACGTGTCTGCCCATATGGTGCCATTACTTATGTAGACAAAGAATTCAGAGTTCCCGGACCAAAGAGAGTAGAGACCAGACGTGTGGCTGTGGTCAACGAAGCAGTCTGCCAGGGTTGTGGTGCATGTACCGTTACCTGTCCATCTACTGCTATGGATTTGAAGGGATTCAGCAATAGACAGATTATGTCGGAGGTAGATGCAATATGCAAGTAAATGAATCATCCAAAGAATTTAAACCATGTATCGTTGCATTCTGCTGCAACTGGTGTAGTTATGCCGGTGCGGATCTGGCTGGTTCCAACCGTCTCAGCTATCCGGCAGATGTCAAGATCATCCGTGTACCATGTTCCTGCCGTGTGAATCCGCTGTTTATTTTAAGAGCGTTCCAGAGAGGGGCAGACGGTGTCATCCTGTGTGGATGTCATCCGGGCGACTGCCATTACACCACAGGTAACTATTACGCAAGAAGACGTATGACCATGCTGTTCAGTATGTTAGACTATCTGGGAATCGAGAAAGAACGTACCAGAGTGGAATGGGTATCAGCAGCAGAAGGTGCAAAGTTTGCAGCAACGATGAATGATTTCATCAGCACTGTCCAGAGTCTGGGCGAGAACAGAAAGTTGAGGGACTTAAGATGCAAGGAATAATTGAAAAGGTAACAGAACTGTTAGACAATGGAACTGTTGACAGAGTACTTGCATGGAAGGCCGGTGAATTTTCTTATGATCGTACTCCGGCAGTCTTTGACAAGGAATCCGGTCTGTACGGGCTGGTATATGACAGTTTCTGTGTCAACAATTTAAGCAAGTATCTGATTGAAGAGAGCAAGAAGGACGGTAAGGTTCTGGTGCTGATGAAGCCATGTGATTCTTACGGTCTGAACATGCTGATCAAGGAACACAGAGTGGATCGGGAGAAGATTTATGTATTGGGCGTACCGTGCAAGTGCAAGGTCAGCGTAGACAAGATCAAGGCAACCGGTCTGACCGGTATCCTGGATATCGTAGAGGAAGGCAACGACATCAAAGTGACCACCGTTTATGGGGACACTACATTAGACAGAAAAGACGTGCTGTGCGATAAGTGTATGGTATGTAAGGACAAGGTTGTAGTCGTATACGATGAGAAGATCGAGTCTGATGAAACTGCCGGTATCGAGAAATTAGACCGTATGGCAGAGGTAGAGGCATTAGAGGCCATGACGCCAGATGAGCGATTTAATTTCTGGAGAAGCCAGCTGTCGAAATGTATCCGCTGTAATGCCTGCCGGAATGTATGTCCGATCTGCAGTTGTACCAAGTGTGTATTTGACAATGACAACACCGGTATTTCTTCCAAGGCCAATGTAGACAGTTTTGAAGAGAATATGTTCCACATCGTCCGTGCATACCATGTGGCGGGACGTTGTACAGACTGTGGCGAGTGCAGCCGTGTCTGCCCACAAAACATTCCGTTGCACCTGTTGAACCGTAAGTTCATTAAGGAGATGAATGAGCTGTATGGTACCTATCAGGCTGGAACAGATGCAGAAGCAAAGGATCCGTTGACTGCTTTCACCAAGGAAGATGCGGAACCAAGCGTGATTTATAATCGATAGAAAGGCAGGGACAAGAAAAAATGTTAAAATTTACAAGTGATCAGATGTCCACACTTTTTTCTGCAATCTCTGCAATGAAGACCTTATATGTACCGGTGGAAAAAGGTGGCGAAGTAACCTTTGGTGTATGGAGCGAGACAGAAAAAGTCCGTCTGGATGCATTAAAGACTGTAAAATCTGCCAAAGACCTGTTCTTCCCACAGGCAGAGACCATGATGGGATTCAAGATGGAAGGCAAGAACATCGAAATCCAGGTTCCGGAAGAAAAGATGGACGAGTTCGTGGTATTTGGTGTACGTGCCTGTGATGCAAAGAGCTTTGAGGTACTGGACAATGTATTCTTAGCAGAGCCGGTGGATACCTATTATGCGCTGAGACGCAAGAGCGGTATTGTCATCTGTGCAGCATGTACCAGACCGGAAGAAAGTTGTTTCTGTAATGTATTTGGCATCGATGCCACTGCTCCGGCAGGAGACATTGTGACATGGACAGTAGATGGTACATTATACTGGGAAGCAAAGACAGAAAAAGGTGAGGCGTTCACTGCACAGCTGTCAGAGTATCTGGCAGAGGCAACGGCAGAAGAAGAGGCTGCTGTGGCAGCACAGAATGAGGCAGTAAAGGCGATCATTGCAAAGCTGCCATATGCAAACCTGAAGGTAGACGGATTCACCGGAGACCGGATGATGGAGTATTTCAATTCTCCAAAGTGGGCTGAGCTGTATCAGGCATGTCTGGGATGTGGTACCTGTACCTTTGTATGCCCGACCTGTCAGTGTTATGATATTCGTGACTATGATACCGGACACGGCATCCAGAGATACCGCTGCTGGGATTCCTGTATGTACTCCGAGTTTACCAAGATGGCAGGTGGTCAGCCTCGTCTGACCCAGTTAGAGAGATTCAGACAGAGATTTATGCACAAGTTGTTATATTATCCAATGAACAACAATGGATTGTTCTCCTGTGTAGGCTGTGGCAGATGTGTGAACAAGTGCCCGATCTCTATGAATATCGCAAAAGTAATAAAGGCATTGGGGGATGAATGATGAGTGAGATCACAAGAGAGGATATGCATATCCCAAAGATTGGTATTGTCAGAGAGATTATTCAGGAAACACCGGACGTAAAGACCTTCCGTATCAATGCACCGGACGGCAGTCCTCTGTTTGACCATATGCCTGGACAGTGTGCCATGATTTCCGTACCAGGCGTAGGAGAAGGTATGTTCTCCATTCCTTCTTCTCCGACCAACAGAGAGTATATGGAGTTTTCGATTAAGATGTGTGGTTGTCTGACAAGCTGGCTGCACAGCATGGAGCCAGGTCAGATGGTAACCGTCAGAGGTCCTCTGGGCAATCACTTCCCGGTAGAAAATGAGTTTATCGGAAAGGATATCCTGGTTATCGGTGGTGGTATCGGTATTGCACCGGTACGTTCCGTAGTGAAGTATATGCTGGATCACCGGCAAGATTATGGCCGTATTGATGTGGTATACGGTGCAAGATCCAAGGAAGATCTGGTATATTATGAAGAAATGTCCAAGGAATGGCCAAAGGTACCAAATACCTATGTACATCTGACCATTGACCGTGAGCAGGAAGGCTGGGACGGTCCGGTAGGATTCGTGCCAAACTATGTAAAGGAACTGAACTTCCCCACAGACAAGACTGTTATCATGTGTGGACCGCCAATCATGATCAAGTTTACACTGGCCGGTCTGATGGAGTTGGGATTCCAGAAGGAACAGGTTTACACTACCATGGAGCTTCGTATGAAGTGTGGCATCGGTAAGTGCGGACGCTGTAACATCGGTTCCAAGTATGTATGCAAAGATGGTCCGGTATTCCGCTTTGATGAGCTGGATGAACTGCCAAATGAGTATTAATTAGATAAAGTAGGAGAAATGAACATGGAAGAAATGGTAAATGTATATTTATATGGTAAGAAGTATACCGTTCCTGCCAGCCTGACCATCATGGAAGCATTTGAGTATTCCGGATACCAGTTGGTTCGTGGCTGCGGCTGTAGAAATGGTTTCTGTGGTGCCTGCGCAACAATTTACAGAATCAAGGGCGAGCATATGCTCCATGGCTGTCTGGCTTGTTCCACTCAGGTAGCCGACAATATGTATGTGGCATCCATTCCGTACTTCCCGTTAGAGAAGAAGATTTACAGCATCGAGGAGATCAAGCCAACCGAGCAGATCATGATGCAGTTATATCCGGAAATCTATTCCTGTGTAGGCTGTAATGCATGTACCAAGGCATGTACACAGCAGTTAAAGGTAATGCAGTACATTGCATATGCACAGCGTGGTGAGTATGAGAAGTGTGCGGAAACTTCCTTCGACTGTGTGATGTGTGGCGTATGTTCCACCAGATGCCCTGCGGGTATCTCCCATCCACAGGTAGCGCTTCTGGCAAGAAGACTGACCGGTAAGTACATCAAGCCTGAGGCAAAGCACCTGACCCAGCGTGTAGAAGACATTGCAAACGGTGTATTTGATGATGCCGTGGCAGAAATCATGGGCAAGTCTGTAGATGAGCTGAAGGATATGTACAACAACAGAGTAATCGAGAAGTAAGGGAGGAATCAAGATGAGTTTACCATATACCGAGGAAATGCTCGAATCCATCAAAAAGGTAGAGGCAACCAGAGCAGAGCGTATGGCAAATGAGCCAAGACGTATGACTGCGGATGAAAAGGATGCTTTATTAGAGCAGTATCATCCGGACTACAATCAGGAAAGCTTCGAAGAGATCATTGTAGGTCCGAACAAGGGACAGAAGGCTCCGAAGGAACTGAATGCTCTGTTGCAGGCAAACAGCCGGATCAAAGGACTGGATATTGATCTGGAGCATCCGGATTATGACTGTGAAGTACTGGTGATCGGTGGCGGCGGAGCTGGTTCTTCCGCAGCGATCGAGGCCAATGAAGCTGGCGCAGATGTGATGATCGTCACCAAACTGCGTATCGGTGACGCCAACACCATGATGGCAGAGGGCGGTATCCAGGCAGCAGACAAAGAAAATGACTCCCCACAGCAGCATTATCTGGATGTAATGGGCGGCGGTCACTTCAAGAACGTACCAGAGTTAGTAAAGAAGTTAGTAACAGAAGGTCCTGCAGCAGTGAACTGGCTGGATCATCTGGGTGTATTATTTGACAAAGATGAAAATGGTGTCATGATCACGACCCACGGCGGTGGTACTTCCAGAAAGAGAATGCATGCGGCAGCAGACTACTCCGGTGCAGAGATCATGCGTGTCCTGCGTGATGAGGTCATCAACAGAGGCATTCCGGTCATCGAGTTTACCGTTGCCATTGAGATCATCAAGGATGAGGAAGGCAAGGCAGCCGGTGCGGTTCTGATGAACCTGGAGACCAAGGAGATCATGGTGGCAAGAGCAAAGACTGTCATCATTGCAACCGGTGGTGCAGGCCGTATCCACTATCAGGGATTCCCAACTTCCAACCACTACGGTGCAACCGCAGACGGTCTGGTACTGGCTTACCGTGCAGGGGCAGAACTACTATATCAGGATACCTTACAGTATCACCCAACAGGTGTAGCATTCCCGGCACAGATTTACGGTGCGCTGGTAACAGAGAAGGTTCGTTCCATGGGCGCCATGTTCTGTAACAAGGATGGTGAGGCATTCATGCATCCACTGGAAACCCGTGACGTGGCTGCTTCCGGTGTCATTCGTGAGGTAGCAAGAGGAAACGGTATCCATACTCCACTGCGTGATGGTATCTGGTTGGATACTCCAATGATTGATGCCATTCATGGTGAAGGCACGCTGGAGAAGAGACTGCCAGGTATGCTGCGTATGTATTTAAGATACGACATCGATATGAGAAAGGTGCCGATTGTCATCTACCCGACTCTGCACTATCAGAACGGTGGTATCAAGATTACACCAGACGGTATGTCTGGTGTAGAGAACCTGTACGTAGCAGGTGAGGCAGTTGGTGGTATCCACGGACGTAACCGTCTGATGGGTAACTCTTTGCTGGACATCATCGTATTTGGCCGTAACGCAGGTCAGCAGGCAGGTAAGAAGTGTAAGGAAGTGACCCTTGGCAAGCTGACGCTGGCACATGTAGATGCCTATGCAAAAGAGTGTGAAGAGGCTGGCATCGTAACGGATCTGGTTTCTCCACAGCTGTTACCGGATTACAGAAGAAAGTAATGAGGCAAGATACAGGCACAAACAGATTCCCTGAATTGCTTCGTGAAGATGGTGGAATGTCTTTTTACTTGAAATAAGAAGAGATATGACCAAAACCCGCAATTCTTTTGAACAAGAATTGCGGGTTTCTGTGTGTGGATTTTGGCACAATGCTGATTTTGTAAAAATAGCTTGCATTGTGTCGAAAAAAGTTGTAATTTTAGTATGGTTTGGTAACAATTAGAACCAAGTATATACGAAGTGTAAACGCTTCAGAATGGAGGACAAAATGGATATCATCACATCTTTTTTTGTGTTGAAATCTAGCACGCTGGTGCTGTTTAATGTATTTTTAATTGCCGTTGTCGGTTATCTTTTGGGAAGAATCAAGATCAAGGGGATTTCCCTTGGTACTGCAGGTGTGTTCATCGTTGCGTTGGTTGCAGGACATTTGAGTACCGCAATGCCCAATTCCATTTTTGCAGTTGAGATGCCCAAATTCGTACAGAACATTGGTTTGGTATTGTTTGTGGCTTCTGTTGGTTTTATTGCAGGACCAAACTTCTTTAGTAATCTGAAGAAAAATGCCAAGTCTTACGTATTTCTTGGCCTTGTCATCATTGCAGCTGGTACACTGGCCTGTGTCATCGTAACACTATGTACAAATGTGGATGCCGGGTTGGCAGCAGGTATGCTTTCCGGTGCATTGACCAGTACACCAGGCTTCTCTTCTGCAAAAGAGGCGATTTCAACACTGGGTGGTTCTGTAGATGAAGTATCTGTCGGATACGGTATTGCATATCCATTTGGCGTCATTGGAGTGGTATTATTCGTGCAGTTGGTTCCAAAGCTGTTAAAAGTGAATATGGAACAGGAACGCAAGGCACTCGTAGTGGTAGATGATGGTGCAGTGGTAAATAAGAAACTGCCAGAAAAAATGCTGGAGATTGATTCTCTGGGCTTTGGTGTCTTCTTTATGGCGGCGATCGCAGGTGTGCTGATTGGTGGAATTACCATTCCATTGCCAGGTGGTGCAAACTTCTCTCTGGGCAATACCGGTGGTGTGCTGCTGGCGGCATTGCTGTTTGGTCACTTCGGACATGCAGGAAAGGTGAGTTTCCAGATTCAGAAGAATGTGTTAAAGACATTCCAGGAACTGGGATTGATGCTGTTCCTGATTGGTGCCGGTGTAGAAGGCGGCGCAAAGTTTGTGACAACATTGTCTGAGTATGGTCCGATCTTGTTTGTATATGGTGCATTTATGACATTGCTGCCATTGATTGTTGGATTTGTCATTGCAAAGTATGTATTGAAGCTGAGCCTGCTCAACAACTTAGGCTCTATTACAGGTGGTATGACCAGTACACCTGCACTTGGTACTTTGATCAGTGTATCCGGTACAGATGATGTGGCTTCTGCATATGCATCTACATATCCGATTGCTTTGGTTGCAGTGGTCATTGCCACACAGTTGGTAGTCACATTTCTGTAATGAAAAATGATTGTGTATCCGGGACAGCCCCTAATGAAACAGGGGCTGTCCTTTTTCTGTAATAGTGATGCAACAAAAGATTTCTGTCATCAAGAAAGTGAGACTTGCTTTACAAAAACAGTGTAAACATGACAGGAATGGTGATCAATGCCAGTATATGAGAAACAAGCACCATGCTGGCTCCCACTGTGGTATCTCTGCCATAAGCTGCCGGGAAGATGATCACATTCATTCCAATGGGCATAGCCAAAGCACATAAAGCAACCAGAATGACATCATCACTGGTATGCAAAAGCTTCAAAATAATGGTCACAACGGCAGGAATCACCACAAGGCGGAGCAGGGAGATCACATATACTTTTGGAATGGTCATCAGCTTGCGGATGCCAAAACCCCCTACGATCATTCCGGTCAGCAGCATGGCCACAGGAAACATACAGTTGGCAGTGGCGGAAATGGCTGACTCTATAAAGGCAGGAACCGGAATCTGGGTGACTCCCAGAACAATCCCCAGTACCAGTGCAATGCAGATGGGATTGCACAGAGACTTGATACTGAATTTGCTGTTGTTTTGGTTGGGGATCAACCAGGAAACACAGACAGAAAAAGTCAGGATATTCAAGGGGATGGTAAACATCATATAGTCAAATAATGCCTCTTCACCGAAAATACCAAGCACCAGTGCATTTCCCATAAATCCATAGTTAGATACGATAAAAGCATGACGGTACAGCCGCTGGTGAAAGGATTTTGCTGAAAATCTTTTTCCTACAAAAAAAGCAATTAATGTAATGGGAAGAAAAATCAGTACACTGTAAATGAGCAGCGTGCTTTTGACTTCCAGATTTGCAAGAGAACATCTGGACATAAAAGTATGCATGATCAATGCCGGAAGCAGCAGATTGCTTTCCAGCTTGGACAGAACACTGCCTGCGTTTTTGGGAACGAGGGATTTTCGTTTTAAAATAAACCCTGCAAAAATAAACAAAAAGACCATACACATTTGATTCAATGAGGTGAAAAAGACTTCCATAGGATTCTCCATTCGTAGTTGATATCTATGCAGCAATGCCTGCAGGTTTCTCGGGCAGACCAAATGCACAGAGAAAGTTTGTAACTGTTCCGTACTATCACAGTTATGAAAATTTCGTGAATTCTGTCATGCAGGATGAAACCTTCACTAGTATAGGCTTGATTTTGAGGAAAATCAAATATATAATATTTATGAATTTGATAATGTTTATATTATGGAAAAAGAAATAATAAATAATATATTTGATATAGATATAATGGAATACGTTTGCAAGACGATTTTCTGGGAAAGGGCATCGTGAGATCCGGCAAACTTGATACGCGACCAATGAAGGGAAAGAAAGGAAAACACAATGGAACTGACACAGTTGTACTATTTTTATGTGGCTTCTCAGTATGAGCATATCACAAAAGCAGCAAAAACCCTGAATGTGGCGCAGCCTGCGTTGACCCAAGCCATTCGCCGTCTGGAAGAAGAACTGGGCGTATCGTTGTTTGACCGAAAGGGAAGAGGAATCGTATTAAATCCATATGGCAAGGTGGCGGCGGCTCATCTGGAAGTGGTATTTGGTCAGTTGCAGACCATGAAAGAGGAATTGGAACGCCTCTCCGGTAACCAGAGCAATACCATCCGGTTGAATATTCTGGCTGCCTCTCTGTTGATGACAGAAATTTTGATTGCTTATAAAAAGAAATGTCCGGAGTGTGTGTTTCAGTTGATGCAGAATGAAACCGATCAGGAATGCGACATTTGTATTTCCACTGTGGCAAATGCAGATGACATCAGTGTTTCATCAGTACAGGAATATAGAGATGTGTTTCAGGAGAACATTTATCTGGCAGTACCGGCACAATCTCCTTATGCAACTCGGAAATCCATTTCTCTGACAGAAGTGGCAGATGCAGATTTCATTAGTCTGGCCGGTTCGAAACCCTTACGGAGTATTTGTGATCAGTATTGTCAACAGGCTGGCTTTACGCCAAACATTATTTTTGAGAGTGACAGTCCTTCTACGGTCCATGACCTGATTTCCGCGGGACTGGGTGTGGGCTTTTGGCCGGCTTATTCTTGGGGAGATTTTTCTAAAAAGGAATTGGTTTTGCTGCCCATTGACAGTCCAAACTGTCAGCGCAGCTTGATTTTAACTTGCAGCAACCGAAATGCCTCTCTGCTGGTACAGGATTTTTATCAGTTTACATACCATTATATGAAAAACTTGGAACATATTGTATAAAAGATCTGATGACTTATGATTATCATGGCGCATTTGACACCCACACTGATTTCAATGCACCATTGTACCTGGATCCTGCTATTGTAACAGGTGCTACAGGAAAATATTATACCATGAAGTTCAACATCACAGACACCACCTATTTCGAGACAGCAGCAGCAGGCACCTATCGTTATAAAGTGGCAGGTTATTACAAAAATGTAGACTTCAGCTGGGTATACGGGGATTTGAGCGACACCTTGTATGTGACCGTGAAGTAAGAGTGTAGACAGGTGTGTTGCCATAGCCATTGATAAGGACTTGTAAAACTGTAAGGGGTTAGAAATGAGACGATATACTTCTGGGCACAATCGTGCTAGATCTTGTGCCCGGAGGATTGTACAAAAGATAATATTTTGTGTACACACTTGTAAATGGACGTGAAAAGTGTGTAGGTAGAAAGAATTTTATTTGGCAGGATAGAATTCGGAAAAAAATGAAAACAGGCAAGGCTTGTGTCAGGCAGATCAGAGGCTGGGAGGAGTATCCGATGATCGCATAGGCACAAGACTTGCCTGTTTTTTTGAAATAATTGACTTCTCTAAAATGTTTCGCATAGAAAGATGGAGCAAAATGTGCAAAAAGAATAAAAAAACAGAAACACAAAAGAAAATATTGCGCAAAATGACAAATTTTGATAAAATATATTCAAATGTAACACGGAGATTCTTCGGTAAGAAAATATTTTGTATCAAAGAGAGGAAAACTGGATATGGAACAGAAAAAGAGGAAAGCAATCGTGGTGGCTCAGATAGGGAGAGGGACTTATAAGGAAATAGATTATGGAAAAGTACAAAAAAGAGATCAGGTAAAAGAAGGGCAGAAGGAATTGTATATTAATTCAGATGAGACGTATCGTTTCGGATATTCTTTTGGTGCTGTTTGTGATCAATTGAGAAAGAAAGTAAAAGAGTTAGATGACGAAATAGAAGTTTTGTTGATTGGAACAGAAACATCTTATTGGGGGAATTTATGTGCATATTATAAATATGATAAAAGTGATATATCTGCTGATAAATTACTGGAAATGCAAAAATTAATAAAAGGAAATGCATCTGATTGGAATTTAGAATTAAAATCAGATGACAAGAAGGGAATTAAAATTCCGGAGATAGATAAGTATGCTGTGTGTGTAACAGATTTTCTGAACAATTGTAATAATCAAAAAACAAAGGATATAAAATACTCGGTTGTAATAATAAAAGATGGAGTGATAGAAGAGCAAATAAAAGAAAACTTTACCGTATTGCGTAAAAAAATAGAAAATATTATTGAGTATACAACTGCAGATGAATATGAATTATGTTTTGATATTTCTATGGGATATAGATCGATTCCCATGTATGTTTATAATTTTGTGAATTTTTTAGCAAAAACAAAATTAAAAAAAGATTATAGACTTCATATATATTATGGTATGGAAGCTTCCAGTGCAGAAAATATAGAACATAAGGAAGATGAGGTTCCCATTGTTGATTTGAATAGTATAAAACAACTGACTGAATGGATTGGTGTGGTAAATGAATTCAATGAGTATGGTTCTGTTCGTGGTTTGGTGAGAATGTTAGAGTCAGCAGATGAAGAGGAGAGTGAAGATGTCAATGAGACAATAAAAGAAGAGAGAAAAAAATTAGCTGATATGTTTTCGATGTTTGATTATGCATCAAATGCAAACAATCTGGTTTTATTGGAAAGAGCATTGTAAATATTATTTTTGCATGTTCGAATTCAGATGTAAATTTGGCGGATAAAAAACTTTTGGAATTAAATTATAAAGTTGAAAACATGGGATTATCTAAAGAAGCGGAACTTTTGTTAGAACTGATAGGTAAGGATTTTGCAAATAGATTTCTTCGAATAAGTGATTGTATAAATGATGGCAATGAAGTGGATGAAACAGATATTAAAATAAAAGTAGAAAAATATGGTTGTTTGACGATTCAATTATCAAAATGGTTTTTAGATCAGGGAAGAATTGGAAATGCAGCAATTGCAGCGCAGGAAGGATTGATTACATATGCGATTGCAAAATATTCAGAATTATTCAATGGAAATTATAAAAAATGGGATGATTATGGAGAACGAAATAAAGTAAAACAACATATTCTTGATATCGCTGCTTGTTATATTGAAGGCAACAAACAAAATCAGAATGAGAAAATAAGCAATATTTTAACAACATTTGATTATGTGCGAGAGAATATTAGAAATGTCAATTCACATATTGGTTATGAAAAAGAAAAAACAGATGTGCAAATAAAAGAAGGAAAGAGGCAGCTGGAAAATTTGGTGCATTATGCATTGAGAGAAATAGGAGATACCAACCAAGTTTTAGAGAGAGATTTAGATGAGCAAACTTTAGAAAATTTTTTTCGAGATTATGTCGAAAAAATAAGTAAATATATACAGGGGACGATAGCGGAGGTGGAATGTTTTATTGAATATGCAGAGGGGAAACAGGATAAAGAAAAATTGAGAAATGGTTTTCCGAATGCATTTTCAGCTTTTAAAAAAAGTAATTGGAATACAAAAAAGAGTGAAATTTGTGCAAAAGAGAATGTAAAATCATATTTGGTCAAAATTAATATATTGGAAAATATTTTGGTCAAAATAGGGAAGAAAGGTGACTTTACATCTGAGGCAAAAACAGTATTGATCCGTATGGCAGAACATTATCTAGGAGATAAGAATGCTACAGATGAGCAAGCCGAAAAAATGGCAGAAAAATATATTGATAGTTGTAAGGATGGAAAAGAAAAGGAAGCAGGTGAGATACTAAGGAATATAATCGGTTCTTTTGATGGAAAGCCACTGGAGTTCATAAAAACGTTAAACATAAAGAGATAAGATTCCTCTTCTGACGTAACTGAAACGGTCAGGCTTTCAAATTAAAATAGAGGATTGCCTGACCGTATTTTTATAAAAAAATAGCATTAGTAGATATATTCTTTACCCCTTCTTCCCCACCAGTCTCTCATGCATCACACCCAGTACCGTCAGGATTACCAGCAGATACACCGGCAGCAATGCCACACTGAGATGGGCTGCGATCAGTCCAAAGATGGGCGGCATCAGGCAGGTACCCACATAAGCGCTGGCCATCTGGACACCGATGATGGCTTGGGATTTATCTGCTCCAAAGTAAGCAGGGGTGGAGTGAATCACACAAGGGTAGATGGGTGCACAGCCCAGTCCCACCAGAATCAGCCCAGCCATGGCAGTAGGTGTGCCAAAAGGCAGGAACATGCATACGATGCCAAGCAGGATGATGCCCACCCCTATGCGGATCATGGTTTTGTCATCAAAGCGGATGGTGAGAAAACCGCTGATGGCACGCCCTGCCGTAATGCCCATGCAGAACATGCTGGCAAGGGTGGCGGCACGATCAGCATCCAGTCCACAGCGCCCCACAAAGTAACTGCTGCCCCAGAGCATAGCGGTCTGCTCCAGTGCACAGTAGCAGAAAAATGCCAGCATTACTTCCTTTGTTCCCTTGATCTGGAAGATTTCCTTTAAAGTCAGGGGTTTGGAAGAAATCATTTCTCCGGTATCAGAATCCAGTACCTTTGGCGGCTTTTTCCAAAGGGGCAGGCTGAAGATCAGGATGGCAGTCAGACAAATTTGTAAAATGCCGATGAACCGGTAACCCATATTCCAGGACATGCCGCCAGTCAGGGCAAACCCCATCACATATGGTCCGATGGAAGTGCCCACACCCCACATACAGTGGAGCCAGCTCATGTGACGGCTGGCGTAGTGCAGTGCCACATAGTTGTTTAAGGAAGCGTCTACACTTCCGGCCCCCAATCCGTAAGGGATGGCCCACAGGCACAGCTGCCAGAAAGAATGGCTGCTGGAAAACCCAAACAGTGCCACTGCAGTGGTAGCTACGCTGATGGCAGTAACTTTGCCAGTGCCCAGCCATTTGGTCAACCGGTCACTTTGCAGACTGGAGATGACGGTCCCCATGGCAATGATCATGGAAATGGCACCGGCATAGGAAACCGGTACCCCCAGTTCGCTGTGCATGATGGGCCATGCGGCACCCAGCAGAGGGTCGGGCAGTCCCAGGCTGATAAACGCCAGATAAATAATAACCAGAAGCAATTGAAACATGATGTGTTCTCCTCTATCTCGTAAAAATGGTTCTGATGACAGCATACCATAAAAAGCAGAAAAGTGGTATCCTGCAATTTTTTGTGGAAACGAGTGATTTGTTTGTAAAAAATGTCTGAGCTAACAAAATATATTGCACTTTTCTTGTGGAAAAAGTATAATAAAATTATGAAAAATAAAACGTATATAGGCAGATGTCATAATGTGATCGGATCATGAGGCAGGATGGGAATTGATAGTTCCTTGATCTGATCGAATATCAGACCACAGAGATGTCAACTGCAGGATATGCAGACAGGAGGGTACATGGCGAATTATTATGGGTCCAGAAATGGTGAAATCAGTGAACGGGAACAGCGGAACATGGAGCGTGTCCGCAGGATTGCATCCCAGGGAATGGTATTGCTGGAAAACGATGGTTAGATCTGTACGACCAAAGGGTAGAAGCATCTCATAATGCGTATATTGAGATGTTGAAAGAACAGACAAGAGATGCGGAAGATCCATTGATGGCGGTGGCCTATACGTATGCAGGGGATACCACATCTGTCTTAATCGATGACCGGAATGTGAAAAATATGATTTTTGCAGATGGTCCGGCAGGACTGCGTCTGCAAAAAGAATTTCTCACCACACCGCAAGGGGAGATGATCCAGTCGCAGGTATTGCCTATGCCGGGACTGGAAAAGCTGATGGAAGGGATGGAACTGCCCGGACCGAAACCAGGACCTGACAGTATCCACTATTATCAGTACTGTACCGCCATTCCCATTGCCACCTTGCTGGCCATGACATGGGATTTGGAACTGATTCAGGAGTGCGGCGATATTGTAGGGGAGGAAATGGAAGAATTCCATGTGACACTGTGGCTGGCACCGGGGATGAACATCCACAGAAATCCCATGTGCGGACGAAACTTTGAATACTATTCCGAAGACCCGTTGGTCAGCGGACTGTGTGCGGCGGCAGATACTAAGGGTGTGCAGGCCCATGCAGGCATCGGCACCACCATCAAGCATTTTGCAGCCAACAATCAGGAAGACAATCGACTGTACAGCAACAGCCATGTCAGTGAACGGGCATTGCGGGAGATTTATCTGAAAGGATTTGAAATCTGCGTGAAATCCAGCCAGCCTATGTCTGTCATGTCTTCGTATAACCTGTTAAATGGCATTCATACGGCAAACAACTATGATCTGTTGACGGCAGTGCTTCGTGACGAGTGGGGATTTGCCGGAATCGTCATGACCGACTGGGGCACCACCGGTACATTGTTCCTGGAGGAAACATCTCACAAATATGGCAACGCCTCTCCGGCAGGTTGTGTGAAGGCAGGCAATGAACTGACTATGCCGGGTGCCCAGTCCGATATCGACGGCATCATACAGGCAGTAAACAGCACAGATCAGACAGAACTGGATCCACTCACCATAGGCGAACTCCAGTATGCGGTCCGGAACATGTTAAAACTCATCCGTCAGACCAACTGCTATCCGGGGGCAAAACCTTATGGGGAACAGTTTGACCAGTTAGAAGAGTATGTGATTGTTCAATAATTGTTCAGCAGTTATGATTTTGCGAATGTATCGGGCAGTTACGATTGTAAAGTACTGTGTGAATTGTATAAAAAGAGAGAAGCAAAACGGCCATAGCCGTGAAGCTTCTCTCTTTCCTCTTTCCAGAATATGTGCAAAAGCTGCACAGGGAAAGAAGAAGTGTAAATATATAAGGGATAAAAACAGTCATTGGGAAATCTGTTCAGATGAAACCAACAGTCTGTGCACCAGAAATTTATATTTATTGAATTGCTGTACTTGCGCAATTTGGATTGCAGACAGCCTGCGCCATCAAAATTTTTACGTTTGAAAAACTCTGTGGAGCGTTGGCACTTTGTTTTTCGAGCATTGTGAAGAAAAACATTAGTGCCACTACGCGTAACCGAAGCGGGAGCGTGTTTTTTAAACAAAAATTTTGATGAAGAAGGCGTTCGTTGCATGTTTCCCAATGCCCGGCATTCCCTTACTTCAACTGTGCGGCTTTCTCCAGTGCTGCATCAATATGGTCGCAGAAGTTTTCTTTTCCCACCAGTTCTACAAATCCGGCTTTTTCCATGGTGTGCATAGGCTGTTCGTTTACATGAGAGAACAGAATGGTAATACCATGTGCCTTACAGCGTGCATACAAATCTTCCAGAGAACGCAGGGCTGTAGCATCCAGTGCCGGTACACTTCTCATACGGAGAATCAGGCAGGTGGTGTATTCCTTCACGGAAATATCCGCAATACGGGAAGTGGCGCCAAAGAACAACGGTCCGTTGATTTCATACACACGGACGTGACGTGGTACTTTGCGCAGATGGATGCTGTCCGGATCATGGTCGGCATCTTCCTCGTCCTGCTCTACATACTTCCAGCTATGTACTTCGGTCTGTTCGCTCATCCGCTTTAAGAACAGCAAAACGGCACACAGCATACCAAACTCAATGGCAACCACCAGGTCGAATACAACTGTCAGTACAAAAGTCAGTACCAGTACGATCACATCGCTTTTTGGTGCTGTTTTGCACAGATGTACAAATGGTCTCCACTGGCACATGTTATAGGCAACCATAAACAGGATGGCTGCGATGGTGGGCATAGGAATCAGTGCGGCATATGGCATCAACACCACCAGTACCAGCAGCAGGACGATGGCATGTACCATACCGGCTACAGGGGTTCGTCCGCCATTTTTGGCATTGGCAGCAGTACGGGCGATGGCACCGGTGGCTGGAATACCGCCAAATAATGCAGAGCCGATGTTTCCGATTCCCTGTGCGATCAGTTCCATATTGGAACGATGGTGGGAATTGATCATGGAATCGGCCACTACACAGGACAGCAGCGACTCGATGGATGCCAGAATGGCGATGACAAATGCGTCAGACATCACAGACTGCAGCATAGACAGATTGAAAGACGGTACATGGAAGGTCGGCAGGGCACTGCTGATGGTGTACAGATCTCCGATGGTGTTCACCTGCATGCCCAGTCCCTTTACCATGAAAATACCGGCAAAGACAGCCAGCAGGGATGGTGGAACCACACCGGCAATATGTGCCACTTTTTGACTTGGAATCTTGCGGCACAGACCTGGATAAAAGATCAGGATTGCCAGGCAGACCAGTCCTACGATCACTGCCTGTACATTCACAGTAGAAATGGATGCAAAGAAGGCAGAAATCTTTTCTGTGGTTTCAATAGGGGACAAACCTTCTGCATAGGTCAGGCCGAAGAAATCTTTCAGCTGTCCGATGACGATGGTAACCGCAATACCGGCAGTAAAGCCGGTGGTAATGGTATAAGGAATGATGCGGATCAGACGGCCTAAGCGAAGCAGACCAAAGATGATCATGATGATACCGGCTAGTATGGTGGCAAGTACCAGACCATCCATGCCGTTTCGTGCCACGATACCGGCTACGATGGTGGCAAATGCGGCAGTAGGGCCTGCAATCTGAATCCGGCTTCCGCCAAAGAAGGAAATCAGAAATCCGGCTACGATGGCGGTGTAAATACCCTGCTGCGGTCCTACACCGGAAGCCAGTGCCAGCGCAATGGACAGGGGCAGTGCGATGATTGCCACGATGATACCGGCAATCAGGTCGTGTAAAAATTGTGCTTTGGTGTAGCTTTTCATATTGGAGAAAAGCATAGGTTTCAACTTATCGTTGCTCATAGGTACTCCATTCTGAAATGGCTGTTGCAGTCATTTCTATTCTGTATGTAGCTCTGGTTTGCAGAGCGCAATAATTTTATCTTAATACCAGAGAAAAAAATGCACAATATAAAAAGATTATCAAAATTTTAAGGAAATTTAAGAATTTTCATCAATTACCACAAATCACAGACAGAACAAAGTGGATGTGTGATACCAGGATGTGCCTTTTGGAAGAGGTGGTTGGTGCTTTCCGGAAATGGATGGTTTGATTTCCGGAAAATTGGTTGACCGGATGGATATGCAACTGTAAAATACAAATTTGAGGGGAATCAAAACCAGATAGATTGGAGAAGGAACAGATGAATGAATGTGTAGAACAAAATAAAAAACAGAGGTTACTGGAAAAAGAAAACCCGGTTGTGGCGTTGTCCTGCGGCAGTCTGGAGGGACGGGTTCGCACAGGTGCAGATGGACAGGATGTGCTTACTTTTTATGGGGTGCCTTATGCAGCCGCAGAGCGGTTTGGGGCACCACGACTGGTTTCCTGGCAGGGAATCCGGCAGGCAGACCAGATGGGCAAATGGGCATTTCAAAGTGGCTTTGACGGGCAGTGCAGCATGGCGCAATGCAGTGCAGACTGTTTGAACCTGAATATCATCACCCCTGATTTACAGGGAAACCGTCCGGTCCTGGTGGATATTCATGGAGGGGCTTTTCAAAATGGCAATACGGATGATCTGACCAGACCGGGAGAAGGATTTTTAAAAGACCAGAAATTTGTTTACGTAGTTCCGGCATATCGTCTGGGCGTGTGGGGATGGCTGGATGTGTCCGGAGAAGAGGGCTTTGGGGAAGAACAGTACCAGACAGCCGGAAATAATGGATTGCTGGATCTGATTGCCGCACTGAAATGGGTACAGCAGCATATTTCTGCATTTGGCGGTGATCCGGCTAATGTGGTCGTTGCCGGAGAATCCGCAGGGGCAAAGCTCATTGGTGGTCTGATGGCCTCTCCTCTGGCAAGAGAATTGTTTGACAGAGTGATTTTGTCCAGCGGAGCAGTCCAGGGCATTCGAACCAAAGAAACAGCCAAATGTATATACAAACGATTTTTGGCATATGCCGGTGTAACAGGCAGTGAGGAATTGTTACAGCTGAGCGATGCGCAGTTGTTAGAGGCGCAAAAGAAACTGTGTGCATTTTTCAGCACCTGCCATTTCGGTCCTGTGGCAGATGGGATCCTCATACCGGAAGACTGGCGGGAACAGCTCCATGGAGGAACCGGTTTTACAGGGGCAGCACTTCTTGGGTGTAACCGGAATGAGTTGGGATTTTATAAGGATATTCCGGATTTGGAGCAGATCGGTTTCCGGATGACAGAAAGCCTGTT
The DNA here is from genome assembly GCA_017457865.1 of Lachnospiraceae bacterium. Classification (GTDB taxonomy): domain Bacteria; phylum Bacillota; class Clostridia; order Lachnospirales; family Lachnospiraceae; genus UBA2942. The sequence continues at coordinate 26,839 of JAFTGN010000001.1, forward strand.
TGGAGAAAATGGAGCCATTGTAGATGCTGTTATCCGGGCGCTCCCAAAAGACGTACCGGAAGAAACGCGCAGACAGCAGATTTGTGATGTTTTATCCGATACCATGTACCGCACCCATACCTATGGCCTGGCCAATACCCTTGCGTGGAATGGATCCCCTGTGTGGCTGTATAGTTTAGAAGGGGCAGAAGCAACCCATGCCTCTGACCTGACGCTGATCTGGACACCGGAACATGCCAGGGAGTGGCCGGGCGGTATGGAACAGGAAGATGCCCTGCGGCGAAAGCAGGCACTGATCGTGGCATATACGGATTTTGTCATGGAAGGCAGCGGATTCTGGCATCCTTATACACCAGAGGTACCGATGATTTTTCGGATGAATACGGTTTTGCAGGAAGAGATTTTGCAGAAACCGGATGCTTTTATGGAGTTTCCGGAAGAATCTTTGCGGTTGACGATGATGCAAAGTATTCGGTAGATTGATGTCATCCATTTCCATGATCTTTTTTGAAAGATGTAACCAGCTGGCAGACAAATCCGTCTAATAGGATGAAAGGCAATGACGAAGGAGGAAGGCGTGCAATGGAGGATCAACAGATTCTTGCATTATATAAGGAACGAAACCAGCTGGCAATCCAGGAGACGGATCGGTGTTATGGCAAACAGCTGCAGGCACTGGCAAAGCGGATTTTGGAAAATGAAGAAGATGCAGAAGAAGTGAAGAATGACACCTATTGGAAAGCATGGAATGCCATTCCGCCTGCGTACCCCACCTATTTTTATGCCTATCTGGCAAAAATCTGCCGTCATTTGTCTTTAGACCGGTTGGATTGGAAAAAGGCGAAGAAGCGGAACGGGGAGGTGGTTGCTTTGACCAGAGAAATGGAGGAATGCATTCCGGGTGCAGAGCCGGAATGGTTGTCAGAACAGGATGCCATCCGACAGGTGTTAAATGGATTCCTGCGAAAACTGTCTGTGGAGCAGAGAAGAATTTTCCTGCGCCGGTACTGGTATATGGATTCCATTGATCTCATTGCAAAGCGGTATGGAATCGGCAAGAGCAAAGTGAAGACAGACCTGTTTCGGATGCGGCAGAAGCTGAGAAAAGAACTGGAAATGGAGGGAATCGGCATATGAGTGGAAAAGATTTGCTAAACATGATGCAGCTGGTAGAGGAAGATTTGGTAGCAGATGCAGCAGCGGAAGACATTTTGTTGAATCGGAGACATCGTAAACCGGTTCTGACGATTCTGGCAAGTGTCGCCACGCTGGTGCTGACGGCAGGATTGCTTCTGGTCACTGTTATATGGTTTCATGGGAAAGGAAACCAGCCGGGAGTTGGAGAAACGGAAAAAGAAACCCCGTTTTTCACAGCAGATACAGAAGGAGAAAGTTTGACTGATTCGGCAGAGAGTATCACAGAGATGGAGACAGAAGCCGTGATCCATTCAGCGGATCAGGAAGAAAAACAGGGACTGGATTTGCAATATTATGTGGAGGGGAATTATGTGACGATATTTACAGACCAGGGGGGGATCCGTATCACTGATTACAAAGGAAATCTGGTGGGAAGTTTTGACAATGCCATCATGCTGGTAGGCTTTGACCAGGAGAACAAACTGAATCCGGTATTGCGCTGGAACCGCAGTCAGGAAGGGGCTGGTTCCGGATATGCACAGGTTGCATTGGACGAATTCACAAAGATCGAGTATGACCAGCCGCTTCCAATCGGCATTCCCAGTGCAGAATCCCGTTCCGGTTACCTGTATGGATTGTGGTCGGCCAGAGAACAGCAGTGGTTGATGGAACCTTCCGTAGAATGGATGAATCTGCTTGGGGATTCCCTGTGGACGGACAGTGAAATACCGGCAATCGGTGGAAACCTGATGCAGTTCGATGGCACGGTTCTGGCATCTTCCCAGTACGGATTCTGGCGGAATGGAGATGTAGTTTTGTCACTGGAAAAGGTATATGATCTGGAAGGGAAAGAAATCGGAGTGTATGATGGAACCCGGGAAACGGTGTTGGATGCGGCAGATCATATGCTGATCATAAGAACGGTGGGTGACAACCGGACATATGGTTACAGTCTGGATCACCAGTTACAGTGGGTGGAACCAAACGGATGGACATACAACGGACATTATGAAGGATACCGAAATGGAGTGAACGGAACCTATGCGTGTTATTTCAACTGGATTGATGGGGAGGGCAATTCTCTGGTGACAGACAGGGACTTAAATGTTGTGATGGGGGGAGAGGATATTTTGCAGGCAAACCCGGATTTCACAGTAGAGCCGGGAACCATCTTCCAGCTTGCCATCGCATCAGAAGAGGGATTTCACGTTCTGGTGACGGAACCGTCCAAAGATCCGTATATGCTGTACCTGAACAGAAAGTATGGTATCGTTGGTTCAGATACCATCCTGCTGCCCTGATCCGGCATGAACGCAATTTTTTCAAAAAAAGTGCAACCAACGGATGTTTTTTGCGGTATATAGAATAGACAGGGATCACTGTGCAGATACAAAACAGTGACACAGGGGAGAAACTGGGAAAAGCACTTCACGATCAGGAGGACAGGGGTATGAGTGATGTACAAACCATGGTGATGTTGGCATTGATTTTTCTGGTGATGGGCATGGTGACCATGCAGCAGGAGCGGAAAACCACTGGGGCAGACCAGCCACAGCAGGGCAGAAGTACGCAGGAGGAACGCCATACGTAAAAATGGAAATCAGCAGGGAGCAGTTTGACATCCCTGCTGATTTTGTCTATACTGAAAGAAATCGCTGCATCGGAGGAGAAAAGATATGAGAGCATCGTCAATTGATATTTTGAAGTGTTTTTTGTGTACATTGGATGGAGAACTGCCTGAGGCAGTCTGTAGTGAAGTGAAGCTGTCACCGGAAGATGATCTGTATGCATACAGTGCCCAGCTGCTGGCATCCAACATGGGAAAACCAACGGTCAGTAAAGGACAGTTTTCCATGGGATCCTGGCTGGCAGGGGTCCTGCCTCAGAATGCAGAGGGGATGGCACAGTTTGTGCCACTGATTTCAGGCCGGGTCTATGATGCAGTGTGTCACAATGGGGCCATTCGTCCGGGAAGCGGCATCTGTATCTGGGCAGTGGCAGATGACCAGCCTTTCATTGGCTTTTTTAAATTGAATTTTCAACGGAAATATATGTGCTATCTGGAAGAAGACGGTACTGTGTCCTGGCACATCAATTCCAAAGTGCTGCCAGACAGCAAGAAAAAGGATTACGAATTTTTTATCATCAATGTACTGGAACAGACGGTGGAATTGTCTCCGGTGACAGAGGTGGTGAATGGAGTGCAGACCAATTATCTGGCTTCCTTTGTGCTACAGTTACAGGCAGACAGACCGGAGAAGGAGACCGTGAAATTGTTTGACACTGCCGCTGTAGAAACCATTCGGGAATGTTATCAGGAAGAGGAAGCACCTCAGAAGATTCTGGAATATAAGGCAGATGTGGCATTTACAGTAGCGGAAACCGGTGCCATCAATACAAAGGAAGTGGAAGAGCGGATTTTTGCAGACAATGAAATTGCGGCAAAGCGGTATCAGGAGAAGGTGGCAGAGGCAGAATTGCCCAAAGCCCCCATTCCGGTCAGCAAGCCTACAGAGCGGCTGTTTCAGAAAAAGCAGAAGATCGTCACCGATACCGGAGTGGAATTGCTGATACCGGTGGAATATTTACAGGATACCCATGTGGTGGCGTATGAAACCGCAGATGACGGCAGTATTTCCATTGTGATTAAAAATGTGCGGAAGCTGGAAAATAAATAGTGGGATACTGTTTGAAAAAATTTTAAAAAACCCCTTTAAAAAGTCCGGATAATTCGCTATAATGGTTATACTGAATATGTCACAAAATTTTTGAGATATGTTTATGCAAAATACTGATTTTTAGGATAAATGGATACATTTTTACAGTTGTAAGAGATTGCAACAAAGGAAGGAGAAAAGAAAAGATGTTTTTTGGATTTGGAACTGCAACAGACATGGGAATTGACTTGGGTACTGCCAGTATTTTAGTATATATTAAAGGAAAAGGCGTTGTATTAAAGGAGCCATCTGTAGTTGCCATTGACCGCAATACCAATGAGATCAAGGCCATCGGTGAGGAAGCGCGTCTGATGATCGGTAGAACACCGGGGAACATCGTGGCAGTGCGTCCTCTTCGTCAGGGTGTGATCTCTGATTACACCATCACAGAGAAAATGTTAAAGTATTTTATTCAGAAGGCACTGGGTAAGACCCAGTTCCGTAAGCCGAGAATCTGTGTCTGTGTTCCAAGTCAGGTGACAGAGGTAGAGCGTAAGGCAGTGGAGGACGCCACCTATCAGGCAGGCGCCAGAGAGGTTTCGATCATTGAGGAGCCGGTAGCAGCAGCCATCGGAGCCGGAATCGACATTTCGAAGCCATGCGGAAATATGATCGTGGACATCGGTGGCGGTACCACAGATGTGGCTGTCATTTCTTTGGGTGGTACAGTGGTCAGCGAGTCCATCAAGATTGCAGGTGATGATTTTGATAAGGCTATCGTGGCATATATGAGAAAGAAGCACAATCTGCTGATCGGTGATCGTACTGCAGAGGAGATCAAGATTCAGATTGGTACTTGTTATAAGAGAGATGAAGATCTGTCCATTGATGTAAGAGGACGAAATCTGGTGACTGGTCTGCCGAAGACCATTACCATCACTTCTGAGGAGACATTGGAAGCGCTGCGTGAGCCGGCTGCCCAGATCGTAGATACAGTACACAATGTATTGGAGAAGACACCACCGGAACTGGCAGCAGATATTTCTGACAGAGGAATCGTATTGACCGGCGGCGGCGCACTGTTGCATGGATTGGAGCAGCTGTTAGAGGAACACACCGGTATTACCACTATGACTGCAGAAGATCCGATGACTGCAGTGGCCATCGGTACCGGTCAGTACATCGAGTTTTTAGCGGACAATTCCACCGTATATGACGTATAAAGTGAATCAAGATGCAAAGCCAGGGCAAATTACCCTGCAAGGACCTGTGCAGTAGTGCGCAGGTCCTTTTTGCAGGAGGAGAAAGACTTAGGAGAAAGGAGCCGGAATCATGGCAGAAGTAGAAGGATACATAGAGAGGATCATATATCGAAGCGAAGATACCGGCTATACGGTGCTGTCGTTGCTGAATGGCGGCAAGGAGTCCTGTCTGGTGGGGGTGCTGCCTTCTGTTTCAGAGGGAGAGTATGTGACCGCTTCCGGCGAAGTGGTGGTGCATCCGGTGTATGGAGAGCAGATCCGGGTACAGGAGTTTGCCTTTTCCGTTCCTTCTGACAAGGCAGGCATGGAACTGTATCTTGGCTCTGGCGCCATCAAAGGCATCGGTCCTGCACTGGCAAAGCGGATCATCAAGAAATTTGGGGAAGATACCTTCCGCATCATGGAGGAGGAACCGGAACGGCTGGCAGAGATCAAGGGCATCAGCGAGCGCAGAGCCCTTGAGGTGGCTTCTCAGATGCTGGAAAAGCGGGAAGGCCGCAAGGCCATGCTGTTTTTACAGAAGTATGGCATCTCCTGGAACATGGGCATGAAGATTTATAACCAGTATGGCAATGAATTGTATCGGATCATTCAGGAAAATCCCTACCGTCTGGCAGATGATATCACCGGCATCGGGTTTAAGATCGCAGATGAGATTGCATCCAAAGCGGGCATCGTAGCAGATTCGGAGTTTCGGATCCGGAGCGGTATTTTGTATACCTTACAGCAGGCAGTGGGGCAGGGGCATACCTATCTTCCTGTGGAGATTCTCATCCGGGAAGCGGCCAATCTGCTTCAGGTAGAGGGAGAGCAGGTGGAAAAATATATGATGGATCTGACCATTGACCGGAAGCTCCTCATCCGAAATGTGAAGGTAAAAGAAGGGGAGGAGGCGGTACAGAAAGCTGCTTATCTGTCCCATTACTATTACCTGGAACTGAATACTGCCAGAATGCTGTGCGATCTGGACATCCGGGCAGTGGCAGACAGAGAAGAGATTGCCCGTACATTGGAAAATATTGAAGCGGATACCGGCATTGCACTGGATGAGATTCAACGGGAAGCAGTCCGCACTGCGGTGGAGCAGGGCCTGATGATTTTAACTGGTGGACCGGGTACAGGAAAGACCACCACCATCAATGCCATCATCCGGTATTTTGAAGAAGAGGACATGGAAGTACTGTTGGCGGCTCCTACCGGCAGGGCTGCCAAGCGGATGTCAGAGGCCACAGGTAGAGAGGCGAAAACCATCCATCGCCTGTTGGAAATTGCCGGTCCTTCGGAACAGCAGATAGGAGATCATGCCAATTTCGGCCGGGATGAGGAGAATCCATTAGAGGCAGATGTGGTCATCATTGATGAGATGTCTATGGTGGACATTTCCCTGATGCATGCGCTGTTAAAGGCAGTGCCGGTGGGATGTCGGCTGATCCTGGTGGGTGACGTGAACCAGCTGCCCAGTGTGGGACCGGGAAATGTATTAAAGGACATCATTGATTCCGGTTGTTTTCAGGTGGTGCGGCTGACCCGGATTTTCCGCCAGGCAGCAGAAAGTGACATCATCTTAAACGCCCATAGAATCAATGGGGGAGAGCCGGTGGATGTGAACCGGCGCAGCAAAGATTTTCTGTTTGTGAAAAGAGAGAATGCAGGCAATATCGTAGGAGCTTCCATCACACTGGTACGGGAAAAACTGCCTGCTTATGTGCAGGCAAGACCACAGGACATTCAGGTGCTGACCCCTATGCGAAAAGGAAACTTAGGGGTGGAGCAGTTAAATGTGGTCTTGCAGGAACAACTGAATCCTCCCGCTCCCGGCAAGCAGGAAAAAACCTTTCCCCAGGGTGTCTTCCGGGAAGGGGATAAGGTCATGCAGATTCGAAACAACTATCAGATGGAGTGGGAAATCACAGACCGGCACAACATCCCCATGGAAAAAGGCGTGGGAGTGTTCAATGGAGATACCGGTATCATCCGGGAAGTGAATCTGTTTGCAGAGGAGCTGGTGGTGGAATTCGAAGACCAGAAGAAAGTTCACTATCCTTTCAAACAGGCAGAAGAACTGGAACTGGCTTATGCAGTCACCATCCACAAATCCCAGGGAAGTGAGTATCCGGCAGTGGTCATTCCCCTCTTATCCGGTCCCCGGATGCTGATGAACCGGAACTTGTTATACACGGCAGTCACCAGAGCCAGACAGTGCGTGTGTATTGTGGGAAGCGTCAGTATGTTTCAGGAAATGGTGGCAAATGAACGGGTGCAGTGGAGATATTCCGGACTGGGGATCTTGCTGCAGGAGCTGCGCAGTGACGGATTGGATTAACGGCATTTCCACAGTGCCATAGGATGATCCTGTAGCCGTTGGAGAATTGAATCATTGTCGAATAAGAGTTGTGGCTGATATTCTTTGGCCCCAAAACGATCCATATATTCTTTCTCGGTTGCAGTCGGGATCATCAGAGACTGAATGTAATCTTTCGTGGTCAATTTCCTGCTGTCCAGATTAAATTTCTGATGCCGTTCCTCTTGAGTTAATACCGGAAACAGATCACGGCGAATCTTCTGAAATGTCAATGTGTCGATGGCAGTGGTACGGAATGTGCTGTCGATTGAGTCCTGGGATATGGATGCATAAAAGATGATACATTTCCGAAACAAATTGCTCTGGCCATCAAACAGATTTCTGTTGATCATGTTGTTGAAATCATAGAGATCTCTAGCAGCCGCCCGTGATAGTAGTGCGTTTGCTTTTGCGGCAAAGATTTCCATGGGATCAACGGTGAGAACGGAAATGTTGCCTCCAAACGCATCAGTAGTCAAAATTCTTTCTGTGGGTTCGAATATATGAGCTCTGAGTGAATAATTCAGTTCGATTTTGATCATGTCCGGATTTCCAGCTGCGTTTCTGTAAGTGTAGTGAAATGCATCAAGACTGTGATGGAACCGTGAGGCAGGTAACAGGGAATATCCCTCAGATTCCATATAGGATCTGATCAACTTATTGATCTTCGCTCTTACTACCAGCATATCCTCCCTGGGTGAGTTCGGCGTGAAGTCCATATCGATATCCACAGAAAGTCTCGGGAGTTCGAATACAGTAAGATTGATTGCTGTTCCGCCTTTCAGAAGTAAATGTTGCCGAAGAAAATCCTGCGTTCTGATCCATGCCAGGATCTCTTTCAGTCGGAGAACCTTTTCAAAAGTATCACGTGTGAATCCGTATGAACGTGCTGCGGAATCCAGGTCTGTTCTGTTATATTGTGGCATTTGTTGTTATCCCTCCGTTTTTCAAATTTGTAAGATTGGCTGGAACAATGAGTTTCCATTCATCGTTATAAACGCCAAAACATTCGTCATGTGTCAGATAACGTTTGCTTTTCCCTATATGTTCACGGCATATGGCAAAGAAATGGTCATCTAATCCCAGTGCTTCGCGGTATTCCCACAGAAGAAAACCGGATTTTTGATATAGAAACTGATTGTCATACAGAAACAGATAATGTAGCAGCTTCTCTTTATTGATATGAGACATGCTGTGAATGTTCGCAATCAGTTCTTCCAGTCCGGCTATTTTATCCATATCTTTCAAACAATCTATGAGTGTGCGTTCCTTATCTGTCACTCTGATTCCACCGTTGTACATGGGAGAATCAATTCCTGTGGTAAGGCGTGCTTTTACAAAATGATAGCGATAGCCATCAAATTCAAAGTCTTGAAACCGAGTTTCGGATGAAACGTATACCTCATAAAATATCTGATCTGTGATTCCGTAATATTCCATTGCAGTGTGGTGAGAAATACATGAAGTTTCAGTAATCGCACTGGCAATCTGGAAGCGGTTTGCGATAGGGCCGCCATGTTCCGCGCTGATACAGGTATATAGATTGTTGCGTATTTTTAATGCTTTTGCATAGGCCATCATTCTCTTGACGGCAGAACGAGCACTCCCAACATTTCCATAATACTGATTGACATCTGCGATGGTAAAAACAGGGTGCTTTGCCATTTTAGTATATATATCCATAGAAATCACCTCTTTTTTGTTTGAATTAAGAATAATATAGCTTAAATAAAATCTATATCATTCTGATTATAAACAATATAGCATGGTTTGATTGCATTGTCAAGTTTAAAATAAACAAAAAATAGACTGTATTTAGCTGATAATACACAGAAAATAAACCAAATAGAATACTATAAAATGGTTTTATTAAAAGACTAACAAAAATGATGTGAGCAAATAAGGAACGATATCTTTTTGACTGGAGTTGTGGTATAGTATAGTACATATGGGATGATTCTTTTTTGATTGATATAGCCATGAGAATGTTACAAATCGACTGGAATACATGGGTGAAGATGGAGGGATGGTATGGAACTGGGGGAGAAGGTACTGGAACTGCTGTTTCCGAGAGTCTGCCCGGTGTGCGGACAGATCGTACTGCCGAAGGGAGAGTTGATCTGCCCGGGATGCAGAGGCAGGGTTTCTTATGTGACAGGGGCCTATTGTATGAAGTGCGGGAAGACGCTGTTACATGATACAAAAGAATATTGCAGGGATTGCAGCCGGAACAGACGGAGTTTCAAACAGGGCATCATCCTGGCCAATTATACACCGGAAGTGCAAAAAGCACTGCTGGATGTGAAGTATCACAACCTGCGCCAGAATCTGGATTTCTTTGCAGAGGAACTCATTCGTCTGAGAGGGCGGGAGATCGCAGGCTGGCAGGCACAGGCGTTGATTCCGGTGCCCCTTCATCCATCTAAAAGACGGCAGAGAGGCTTTAACCAGACGGAGGAACTGTGCCGTCGTCTGTGGACAGGTTTACAGATTCCTGTGGATACGAAACTGCTGTATCGGAGAAAGAAGACACTGCCCCAAAAGGGCTTGACGGACAGACAGCGTATGGCAAATCTGGCAGATGCTTTTGTGGCAGAGAGACGGACAGAGCCCTATCATAGGGTTATTCTGGTGGATGACATCTACACCACAGGCAGCACCGCAGAACTGTGCACCCGGGCACTGATGGCAGCAGGAGTGGAAACGGTGTATGTACTGTGCGTGGCGGCAGGAATGGGGGAGTGAAAGAAAACGAATTCCAAACTGGTTATTGGATGAGCAAGTTGAGACAGACAGAAAAAATGAATACCAAACAACAACGCAGAAGTTCGGGTTATATGGACTGGAAAATCAGGGAATCATTACAATGAAGGTGGAATGAAATAGGGCTGAAAAAAACGAGAAAATCGTTGTAATCAGAACTGATATGAGTTATGATATTCTTGAGGGTTAATATTAACGAGGAATGCGTTTTTGTGGAGGTGTTAGAATGCAGATATTAAAGATAAAAGTCAATGGACTTCCGTTATATAGGGATTCGTTTGATGTTTCGTTCTATGCAGTTCAGAGAGTTCAGAACAATCATCTAAATACGGTTTCGAACCTGTTTGGTAATATTTATGTGAATACAGTGGAGGCATTTATTGGTATTAATGCTTCTGGAAAAACAACTGCGTTAAAGGTGATATCTTTTGCAAAGATGCTGTTAAATGCAATGCCTTTGAATGCAGAGTTTATTCCACAGATTTTGGGTGAGAATACAACCGCAGTATTTGATATTGATTTTTTTGCGGATCATAAAATTTTCCATCTCAATAGCGAAATTGTGAAAACCAGAAAATCTGACAGCACTTATATTGTCAAGATTCTTTCGGAGAAATTGTGGGTCAAAAATGTGACCAGTAAAGTAAATAAGACCAATTTACTGAATTTTGATGATCTAGATCCGGTTAGAATTCGTAATCAGTCTGATGAATATCTGCCGGATGATGTGAGCATCATGATTGCGGTGAACAAACAGATTCAGAACAAAGGAATATTCGTAGACCTGGCAATGTTTACGAATTTCAATCTCTTCTTACCAGATGGGGGTTCTGTTCCAACAGAGGTGATATCCTTGTTGGATCCGACGATTGAATATATTGTGATTGAAAATGTTAAGGATAAGGTGATTATCCGGTTGAAATTTTTTGACCAGGAGGAATTGGTATTACTGAATCCTGCGGAACTCAACATATATTTATCTTCTGGTACAGTTAAGGGTGTAAGAGTATTTTCAGATGCAGCAAGAGTACTGAAGAATGGCGGTTATCTGTTGGTTGATGAGGTGGAGAATCATTTTAATCGAGAATTGGTCGTTTCACTACTTAGGTTGTTCATGAACAAGAGAACCAATCCGAAAGGTGCAGTGATTATTTTTTCCACACATTATCCGGAACTGCTGGATGAGTTAGAGAGAAATGATGCAGTGTTTATTACCAGAAGTGACCGTGGATTGACTGTTGACAATCTCAACTCTCTTCTAAAACGAAATGACATGAAGAAGAGTGAAGTGTATCAAAGCAATTTCCTCGGCGGAACAGCACCGAAATATAAATCATTGGTTGCATTACAAAAAAGCATTATGAAGAATTTGGAGGAGTAAATGAAAGTTGAAATTCCAAGTTCGAGTTTGATTGCGTGCATTTGCGAGGGTGGAGCAGAAACTGCGATCATGGATATTCTTCTTGATCATGACTTGCTGCTGTTCAATCGGGAACAGATGATAGAGGAACGGGTTTTGCCAAGAACTTCAGTCAGAGAGTTTGAACGACGCTATTTGAGAATGGCATATGATGATAAGATACTTATTCTACGAGTGATTGATTCACGTGGAGAAGAATTTAATCTGAGCAAAGCATACCGTTGTCAGGTGGAGGTGATCAATGTAATTACGGCTCCGGAAAGCGAAATACTGGTTATTGCAAGTCAGAAAAAATATGAGGCATATTGTCGATCGGGAATAAAAAAACCTAGCGATTATTGCAAGAATGTGATGAAAATAAAAAATGTAAAATCTCCGGAACTTATTCGTAACTATTTTTCTGATCCGGATTACCTGATGGAGAGTATAAAAGAGTATCACCGTGTGCATAAACAGAAAAAGAATGAAGCATCGTTGTATGATTTGATCAAAAATAAATAAGTATCTGCAAATGAATAGAAAAGAAGGCAATTCCTGTAGGGGTATGAGAAGAATGTTATAACACGAAGTCATTTGCAATACAGACAATTTAACATAACGGGGAGAGATAAAACAGATGGAAAGCACAGCACGTAAATTGATGGATGCGGTATATACAGGGTTGATAGACGCATCGTGTCTGTCAGAAGAAGCGCTCCGCCCCAAACTGCTTTATAATGATGTGCATCAGGGGAATACCGTATTGTCCGGTATTGAGCAGGAGTTACAGCACTGCGATCGCTTTTGGTTTTCTGTGGCTTTTGTCACCAGAAGTGGTCTGATTGTATTGAAAAACCTGTTTCGGGAACTGGCAGAAAAACAGCCTTCTGTGAAAGGCAGGATTCTCACTGGTGACTATCAGCATTTCAATGAACCGAAGGCGTTACGTGAATTGTTGGAATTTCCCAATCTGGAAGTGCGGGTATTTACCGAAGAAGATTTCCATACAAAGGGGTATTTTTTTGAGAAGGATTCTGTCTGTACACTCATTGTGGGCAGTTCCAATCTCACCCAAAATGCACTGAAAGCCAATAAAGAGTGGAATCTGAAAGTGAATTCGCTGGAACAGGGGGAATTGGTGCAACGCACCAATGGGGAATTTCAGGCTATGTGGAATCGGTCTCAGGTACTGACGGAGGAATGGATTACAGAAACCTATGAACCTTTATATCGGGAAGCAAGAAACCTGCGGAGCCGTGGAAAAGTGGAGCGGATTCGTACTTATACATTACAACCCAATCTGATGCAGAGGGAGGCTATGAAGGCGCTGGCGAATCTGAGAGCACAGGAGAAAGAGAGAGCCTTGTTAATTTCGGCGACGGGTACCGGAAAAACATACCTTTCTGCCTTTGATGTACGGGCATTTCATCCCAGGCGGATGCTGTTTCTGGTTCACCGGGAGATGATTCTAAAACAGGCACTGGAAAGTTTTCGGGATGTGTTAGGAGAGGGGATTTCAGCCGGTTTGCTGACGGGAAATGCCCATGACTGGGATGCACAATATTTGTTTTCTACCGTACAGACCATGTCTAGAGAATCGGTGTTACATCAGTTTGCACCAGATGCCTTTGACTATATTGTCATTGATGAGACACACAAAGCCGGTGCGGAAACGTATCAGCGAATCATGGAATATTTCAAACCAAAGTTTTTGCTGGGGATGACAGCCAGTCCGGAACGTACCGATGGATTTGATATTTTCCAATTGTTTGACCACAATGTCGCCTATGAGATTCGCCTGCAAAAGGCCATGGAAGAAAACTTGCTGTGTCCTTTCCACTATTTCGGGGTGACAGAATTGACGGTAGATGGACAGATGATTGATGACACCACGGAATTTCGTCATTTGATTTCCGATCAGCGTGTAGATCACATTTTAAAACAGGCAGATTTTTATGGATACAGTGGAAACCGTGTGAAAGGATTGATCTTTTGTAGCAGAAAGACGGAAGCAGAGGAATTATCCAGACTATTTAATGAGAGAGGATATCAGACCATTGCATTATCCGGCACCAATAGTCAGGAAGAGCGGGAACAGGCCATGGAGCGTTTGGAGCAGGAAGAACGAGAAGGCGGACTGGATTATATTTTTACAGTGGATATTTTCAATGAGGGGGTGGATATTCCTCAAGTCAACCAGGTGATCATGCTGCGTCCCACCCAGTCGCCCATTGTATTTGTGCAGCAGCTAGGACGTGGATTGCGAAAAAGTCCGGGAAAAGAGTATGTGGTGATCATTGATTTTATCGGCAATTACCAGAAAAATTTCCTGATTCCCATTGCTCTGTCTGGGGATCGTACTTATAACAAGGATACCATTCGCCGTTATGTGGCAGAGGGCAATCGGGTGATTCCGGGTTGTTCTACCATTCATTTTGATGCAGTGGCAAAACAGCGGATTTTTGCATCTATTGACCAGATGAAAGGACTGCGGAAACTGATGGGGGAAAGTTATGCCAATCTCAAGTATCGCCTGGGGCGGATTCCCAGTCTGGTAGATTTTTATGAAAATGGCGAAGTGGACCCATTGCTCATACTGGCAGAATATAAGACCTATCCGGCTTTTTTGGCAAAAATGGAGCGGTCTTATGAAATGACGCAATTTACCGAACAGGAACTGTATACATTGGAGTATTTTTCCAGAATTGTGGCACGAGGGAAACGGCCGCATGAATCCATGCTGTTACAGGCATTGTTGGAGAATGAAACATTCCGGTTGGAGGATATGGAAGAAAAGCTGCAGACAGAGTATGGATTGACGAAACAGCGGGAAAGTCTGACAGGTGCCATCGGGGTATTGACTGGCTCTTTTGTGTCTGGTGACGCAGAGCGGCAAAAGTACAGTGAGGTAGATGTGCTTCAGGAACAAAACGGACTGTATCATACCTATGTCCGTGTCAGCCGTTTTCAGGAAAAGTTGAGACGCAGGGCATTTCGTCAGCAGATGGAGGATTTGGTGACGCTTGGCACACTGGAATATGAAGCAGTGGGCAGAACAGTGCAAAACCGCCGAGGGGCATTTATCTTATATGAGAAGTATTCCAGACGGGATGTGTGCCTGTTGTTGAACTGGGGCAAAGATTTGTCGTCTACCATGTATGGAATGAAACGGTTAGGGAAAGATGTGGCGATTTTCATTACGTATCATAAGGGGACGGCAGAAGAGGGATTGGCGTATGCGGAAGGCAAGCCGGATTATACAGACACCTTTTTGGAAGGCAGTTCCAGACTGTTTTTGTGGGAATCCCAGATCGGAAAAGGACCGGATAGCGGTTATATGAAAGATGTGCTGGAAGCAGAATACAAGCATCTGTTTATCAAGAAAAGCGATGCGGAAGGTACAGATTTCTATTATATGGGTCAGGTGGATATTTTGGAAGTGAAAGCAGGGCAGAAGAAAGACAATACAGGACGGATGCGGGAGATTTCCAAAGTCACGGTTCAGTTGCAGGATGCGGTCAGAGAGGAATTGAAGGCATATTTGGAAGCGTAGAGTAGCCTGGAAAAGGGCCTATCCCGCCTTTCATCTCTCTATGGATTGCTTTTAAACACGAGATTGTCATCAACGTCTCTGATCCCGCCGGACACAAAGCGAATGTGCTTAAGAGTGGCGAGGTGAGACTTCCGGCAAGACTTTTGAAGTTCCTGTTCGGAGATTTCACCCAGGTATATCTCTTATCGCCCAATGAGAATGCATCTGGTCAGCCTTTTTTGCTGGGACTACAACCGGTGATGAAAATTCTGTGTCAGCGGAATATGCCATATGTGCCAGGCTGAATGCTTTCGAAGCAGTCACGGCTGTGCCGGCTGAAAGGAGGCGAAGCAGTGCCTTCGGACATCAGAATCTATCTGATATCATACCACAGGATTACCCATATCCAAATATGTAACTGTTGACCGTATAGCTGGGAATCGGGATGAGGGAGTTCCTCTTAGATGTCCTTACCACTATACACATATGGAAGTGAAAGCGAGGGGCTTGTCAGAGATGGCAGGTCTCTTTTTCAATTTTGAGTCTATACAGATGACCAGTTCTATGATAGAATAACTTATGCAAATCACATAAGTGTTCATATACTAATGATTGAAGAAAATAATTAAGAATAATATCAAGATACATGTAAAAGTTAAATGTCTGGAAGAACATAAGACTCAGGCGGATATTGCAAATATTGTAGGGACTCCTGCATCATATGTAAACAAGCTGATTCGCAGAGATGAAGGTGTTGTGAATAATACCTTTGTCAAAATGCTGGAAGCACTTGGGTACGATATAGAACTTCATTATGTGAAAAGAGAGGAATGATTTGTGTCAACAGTGTTGTCACAAATCTGAAAGGCGGTAAATGGTTATGAGCAATGACATAGCGGCAGCAGTGACTATAAAATAGATCTTCTTTTCTTCCATAGGGGGTTACAGTGCCTTGTTGCGTTTGAACTTAAGATTGGAGAATTTAAGCCGGAATATATTTCCAAGATGGATTTCTACCTGGAAGCACTTGACCGGCAGAAGAAAAAAGATAATGAGAACCCAAGTGTAGGCATGATCCTGTGTGCATCCAAGGATGATGAGGTAGTTGAGTATGCAATGAGCAGAACCCTATCTCCAATGATGGTGGCTGAGTATCAGCTGCAGCTGCCTGATAAGAGTGTATTGCAGAAGAAACTGCAGGAATTGATCAATATGCCTTTATTGGAAGATGGAGAAGCCAATGATTAGAGAAGCGAAGAGATGTGATTTGAATGCAATACTTGAATTGTACCTGTTTCTGCATGAGGACAGCATCCCTGCAAAAGATGAGCATTTGAGAGATACATGGATGCAGATCATACAGGATCCGAATCATCATCTGATTGTCAACGAGTTGGATGGTAAGATCGTTTCATCATGTGTATGCGTGATCATCCCGAATCTGACAAGAAATGTTCGGCCATATGCTTTTATAGAAAATGTGGTGACACATGAGGATTATCGGGGAAATGGCTATGCCGGGGAGTGTCTGGAGTTTGCCAGGCAGATAGCTGAAAAGGAAAACTGCTACAAGATGATGCTTCTGACTGGTTCAAAAAAGCCAGAGACTCTTCGGTTTTATGAAAAAGTCGGATACAATAGCAGTGACAAGACCGCTTTTATACAGTGGCTGGGAATGGATAAGTAAGCATATGGGATCATTATTAAAGTCAACATTAAATACAAGGGCGCTGCCTGTAGGAAATCTGCGTTATATCCGAAGTGATTATCCTGAAAAACTTACAGAGACAGAAGTACAGTGGCTTATCCGGAATGACATAACAACGATTGTTGATCTGAGAGAAGAAAAAGAATATACGGCTAAACCGTGCAGTCTTGAAGATAGAGAAGAATTTGTCTATTATCATTTACCGGTAACCGGAGGCGGGGATACACCTAAAACGCCGGATGCTGTTGCGGCAACATATTTGGCGATGCTGGATGAACAGATGGATAAGATCATCCATACCATAATGAATGCCAAGAGCAATGTCCTTTACTTTTGCGGTGCGGGAAAAGACCGGACAGGTGTAGTTTCAGCAATTATCTTGAAAAAGCTTGGCTATAGTGATCAGATTATCATAGATGATTACATGGAAACAAAAGGTAATCTAATGGGATTTTTGACTTCATACGTGGCGGAACATCCGGAAGTAGATATAAATACCATAGTTCCGAACGAGAAAAATATTAAAAGTGTGCTGGAGGCAATTTGACGAATGAAGCAACTGAAGGAAAAGGAATACGAAGAATTCCAACAGTATCTGTATAACAAGTCGCATGGATATATCTGGATGCCGGACACGCTGGAACTGATCTGCAGGGGCAACGAATATGATCCTGAGAAGATCGGGAAGCAGATGCTGGAGATGAAGGTGAAGCTTCAGAATGAGCATGTTTCCCATATGCAGAGCGACAAGTGGAAGAAGTATATCATCAGAAGATTGCGGAAGAACGAAACAGAACTGCTGAAGGATTTCCTGTATGAGGCCATCTTTGTTCCCAAAGGCACTGAAGCTCCTGAAAGGGATATTATTGAGAAAGCGGAACTGAGAGTCTATACAGATGATTTTGGAAACCGCAAGGGGGATAACTGTCTTGTGGCTGATTTCGGCGGGAAGGTTGTCGGGGCGGTCTGGACAAGGATCATGGACGATTATGGTCATGTGGATAATGATACACCGTCCTTTGCCATTTCACTTTATAGAGAATACCGAGGACAGGGTATTGGCTCACAACTTATGGTGAGGATGTTGGAACTGTTGAAGCGGCAGGGGTATGAAAAGGCTTCTCTGGCGGTACAGAAGGCGAACTACGCTGTGAAGATGTATGAGAATGTCGGATTCAAGACAGTCGATGAAAATGACGAAGAATATATTATGGTGTGCGAATTATGAAGCGGGTAATTGTAATTGGAAGTCCGGGTGCAGGGAAAAGCACATTCTCCAGGAGACTCAGAGATAAAACTGGCCTGCCGCTCCATTATCTTGATATGATCTGGCATCTGCCGGATAGGACAAATATAAGCAAAGAAGAATTTGATGAAAAACTTGCGGATATACTGAAAACGGAAAGTTGGATCATAGATGGTAATTATGGCAGAACGATAGAAATGAGAATGAAATGCTGTGACACGGTCTTCCTGCTGGATTATCCTCTTGATGTTTGCTTAGAGGGGGCAAGGTCTCGTGTCGGAGTGCAGAGGGAAGAGATTCCCTGGGTTGAAGAAGAACTTGATGAAGAGTTCAGACAATGGATTATTGATTTTCCTAAGACAAAGCTGCCTCAGATATATCAGCTGTTGGAGCAGTACGGAGAAGGTAAAGAGATACATATATTCCGGTCGAGGGATGATGCAAAACAATATTTGGAGAGCATATAGATGGCAAAAACGGAAAACGTTGAATTGACAGTGCTTTGCCTCATACAAGACGGAGATAAAATACTGTTGCAGAATAGAGTTAAAAAGGACTGGAAGGGATATACGCTTCCAGGTGGTCATGTTGAACATGGAGAATCCTTTGTAGATGCAGTAAAGCGGGAAAGTCTGACAGGTGCCATCGGGGTATTGACTGGTTCTTTTGTGTCTGGTGACGCAGAGCGGCAAAAGTACAGTGAGGTAGATGTGCTTCAGGAACAAAACGGACTGTATCATACCTATGCCCGTGTCAGCCGTTTTCAGGAAAAGTTGAGACGCAGGGCATTTCGTCAGCAGATGGAGGATTTGGTGACGCTTGGCACACTGGAATATGAAGCAGTGGGTAGAACAGTGCAAAACCGCCGATTTGGGTCAAGTATTCGCAATGATTGATCCAATGACCTGAAAATGAGAGGAGACGTATTTATGAAGACAATTCGAGTGGTGGCAGCGGTCATCTGTGACAGCTTTGACACCAAACAGCAGATTTTTGCCACAGCCAGAGGCTATGGGGAGTTCAAAGGATGGTGGGAGTTTCCGGGTGGAAAGATCGAACCGGGAGAGAC
>JAFTGN010000028.1 GCA_017457865.1 Lachnospiraceae bacterium
ATAGTGATTGCCTGTAAGATCCTGAGAGTCATCTTCACGATCCTGAGGACAGGTCAGAAGTATGATCCAGTAAAGATGCTGAAGGATATCAAACATCCAGTTCCAGTGGCAGTACAGGCAGCATAAGCAGGAATGATCAGCACCCCCATTTCTTCCAGAGCCCTGCCGAACCACTGTAAAGGAACGGCGGGTGGGCAGGGTTATCAGAAATTATGATAAAGAAGTGAGATCTTATATAAAAGATTTAAAGTTTGCTCTTAATCATGGAGCCAAAATAGATTTTCAGGCTAAAAGACGTGTAGATGAAAATAGAGATGAAAAATATACAAATTAGTATACGGTAAATACATTATTTCCGGATGAAAATCCTGTAGATGCAATAAAGAGAGAACCATTAACCCTTTCTGTGGAAGACTATATGCAGACAGTAAAAGATTTTCGTTTCCCAAAGAGAAGTGAGATGAGGGAGTTTGGAAAGGTATATAACGGTAAAGATGACGTATATATAAAAATAAGAGTTGAACTTCTTGGAATGTATGGAAATATTACAACATTTGTGATGTCCTTCCATTTTGCTGAGAAGGCATTTACACCAGAGATGTTCCCATTAGGTAACGAGTGAATTCTTACCTGGAAAAACGAGCGTTCCTCTGCTTTGCAGGATTACCGCTCCGTATATTGCAGAGCGAAAACAGGTGCAAATAAACTACAAATAATAAGAAAGGCAATCAACGGTAGCATGTTGATTGCCTTTTTCAAAATAAGACCAGAAACGTATGTCAATCTGTATTTTACCTGCGAATATTCGTCACTTACCGAAAACGGCGAGACAAGATGCACATTTTCCTGTAAGATGGAACCATCAAACGGAAAGGAGGATGCATGATATGAAGGTAAGTGTGGAACTTTCGCCGGAGCATCGGATTCCATATGCTGTCATTTATACAGACCATATGACGGAAGAAATACAGCAGGTGTTGGAAGGATTGCAGGTCAATGATATGCCCATTATTGCCTGGCAGAAGGATCGGATGGTGATTTTGCAACCAACGGAAATCTATATGGTACGGATTGAAAATGGGGAAACGATATTGTATGGAAAGACGGAACAATATTGTTCCAGAAAACGGTTGTATGAATTGAGTGCACAGCTGGGAAAGCAGTTTATGCAGATTTCCAAGTCGGCATTGGTGAATCTGTCTTATCTGGACAGCGTGGAATCCGGATTTAGCGGAACGCTGCTTTTGAAATTGCGGAACGGTTGTAAGGAGTATGTTTCCAGAAAGTATTTGCCGGAGTTTAAAACGTACCTGGGGTTATAAGAAGGAGGGAGATTGTATGAAGGATTTTGTGAAGAATTTGATCAAGAATGGAGCCATTGGAATCGGATTGTCCTTTGCTATATTTTGTTTCACAGGGGTTGTGTTTGACTTTCTTTATCACGGAAACTTTCAGTTGGAGCAGTATGCCTTTACAAAAATGGTGCTTGGCTGTTTGATTGTGGGGATTGGATTTGGATGCCCCACAGTGATATACGACTGTGAACAGCTGCCCCTGCCTGTGCAAAGTGTCATTCATATGGGCATTGGCTGTATCGTATATACCATAGTGGCCTTTCTGGTAGGATGGATTCCGGTAGAGCGGGGGATCGGCACATGTGTCGCTATCGTATTGGGAGAAATCACCATTGCATTTGTCATATGGTTTTGCTATCTGTTCTACTATAGAAATCTGGCGCGAAAAATGGACGCACGCATTCAGCAGATAAAGAAGGAATAAAAATCTTCACACATACCGCCACCTCTTTCTCTCATATACTGAATTGACACACCCATGTGAGAAAGAGGTGGCGGTATGCAGGTGATGTTATATCTTTCCGATTGTCTGATTCCATTGCTGATTTTTTATATTGTGGCCAATGGAATCGCCCGGAAGGTACCGGTATATGATTGTTTTATCAAGGGAGCAGGTGACGGATTGAAGACAGTGGTACAGATCGTCCCTACCCTCATCGGTCTGATGGTGGGGGTGGGGGTATTGCGTGCCAGTGGATTTTTAGAAGCCTGCTCTGATTTTTTGTCGGTGCCTATGGCAGCCATGGGATTTCCGGCAGAGTTGGTGCCCCTTGCCATTGTGCGGCTGTTTTCTTCTTCGGCGGCCACAGGACTGGCACTGGATATTTACCGAACCTACGGGGCAGACTCTCTCATCAGCAACATTGCTTCCATCATGATCAGCTGCACAGAGACAGTGTTTTATACCATGAGCGTCTATTTTATGGTGGCAAAGGTGAAAAAGACCAGATGGACGCTGCCGGGGGCGTTGATCAGCAGTCTGGCTGGCATCATCGCCAGCGTCATATTGGGTAGCGCCATGTGAATAGATGGGGTGAAAACTGCTTGTGTCTCCTTCTGTTCTGGTATAAAATAGAACCAGTGCCGGCAAAAAGGAAATGATGTCGGCAGGAAAGGATACCTATGGATATCATTGCAACGATTGCCCAGGAATTGGGCGTGAAGAACAGTCAGATACAGGCAGCAGTGGACTTATTGGACGGAGGCAATACCATCCCGTTTATTGCCAGATACCGGAAGGAAGTGACCGGTTCCTTAAATGATGAGCAGCTGCGTCATCTGGGACAGAGATTGGAATATTTGCGGAATCTGGAGGAGAAACGCCAGCAGATTCTGGAGACCATAGAAGAACAGGGCAAGCTGACAGCAGAACTGCGGGCAAAGATCGAGGCGGCAGAGCAGATGGTGACGTTGGAGGATTTGTATCGTCCCTATCGGCCTAAGCGGAAGACCAGAGCAGGTGTGGCAAAGGAAAAGGGGTTGGAGCCTCTTGCCAACCTGATTTTGCTGCAACAGACAGACAGACCGCTGGAAGAAGACGCAGCAGCCTTTCTTTCGGAAGAAAAGGAAGTGTTGACGGTGGAGGATGCCCTGCAGGGTGCACAGGATATCATTGCAGAGGGCATTTCCGATGATGCGGATTACCGCAGTGTGATTCGGAAGCTGACGGTTTCCGAAGGTCTGCTGGTATCGGAGGCAAAAGACGACACTGCCGATTCTGTGTATGAGATGTACTATCACTATTCGGAAGGACTGCGGAAAACCACAGGACACAGAGTCCTTGCCATCAACAGGGGAGAGAAGGAGAAGATTCTCACGGTGAAGATTGAAGCGCCGGAAGAGAAGATTCTGGGATTTCTGGAACGAAAGGTGATCGTAAGAGACAATCCCTATACCACGCCTGTATTAAAAGAGGCAGTGGCGGACAGTTATAAGCGTCTGATTGGGCCTGCCATTGAGCGGGAACTGCGCAGTGAATTGACGGAAGCCGCAGAAGACGGTGCCATCAAAGTATTTGGCAGCAATCTGGAACAGTTGCTCATGCAGCCGCCTATCACTGGCAGAGTGGTACTGGGCTGGGACCCGGCATTTCGTACCGGATGTAAGTTAGCCGTGGTAGATGAGACAGGCAAGGTACTGGATACCACCGTCATTTACCCCACCCAGCCACAGAATAAGGTGGCAGAGGCCAAACAGGTCTTAAAGAAACTGATTCTCCAATATGGTATTACCCTGATCTCACTGGGCAATGGTACCGCATCCAGAGAATCGGAAAAGATCATTGTAGAGTTTTTGAAGGAAAATGCAGGGGTATTTCCCCAGAAAGTCCAGTATATCATCGTCAATGAAGCCGGTGCGTCTGTCTATTCTGCCAGTAAGCTGGCCACAGAGGAGTTTCCAAACTTTGATGTGGGACAGAGAAGTGCGGCTTCTATGGCAAGGCGGTTACAGGACCCTCTGGCAGAACTGGTGAAGATCGACCCTAAGGCCATCGGCGTAGGGCAATACCAGCATGATATGAACCAGAAGAAGTTAGATACCACCCTGTCCGGCGTGGTAGAAGATTGTGTGAATAAAGTAGGCGTGGATGTGAATACCGCATCTGCTCCCCTTTTGGAGCATATTTCCGGTATTACCAAAACACTGGCAAAGAACATCATCACCTATAGAGAGGAACATGGCCGGTTTGACAGCCGGAAGGAATTGTTGAAGGTCAGCAAGTTAGGGCCAAAGAGCTTCGAGCAGTGTGCGGGATTTTTGCGGATCACAGACGGAGCGCAGCCATTAGATGCCACCAGTGTCCATCCGGAAAGCTACGGTGCGGCATCTGCTCTGTTAGACAGTCTGGGTCTGTCGGATGCACAGATTGGTTCCGGCAGTTTTCAGGGTATTTCCCGAAAAATTGCAGACTATGGGGCACTGGCAGAACAGCTGGGCATCGGGGAACCGACTTTGCGGGATATTGTAGCGGAATTGGAAAAGCCTGCCAGAGATCCCCGGGCGGAGATGCCTGCGCCGATCTTGCGGGAAGATGTACTGGAAATGAAAGACCTGCAGCCGGGCATGGAACTCAACGGCACGGTGCGCAACATTGTGGACTTTGGGGCGTTTGTGGACATTGGTGTCCATCAGGACGGACTGGTGCACATTTCCCAGATCACAGACCGATTCATCAAGCATCCGCTGGAGGTGCTTCATGTAGGGGATGTGGTGAAGGTAAAGGTCTTGTCCGTAGATGTGGGCAAAAAGAGAATTGCTCTGACCATGCGGCAGTAAGAAGCTGACAGAAAAACCAATGCCGATCAATAAAGCAATGAATACAGGATTAGTAAAAATGAAGGTTTTGACTTTGAATACGGACAAATTGAGGAGAGGAAGATAGGGAGAGCAGGATGAAACGAAAGTTAGGGTATGCCATCTATATATTCCTCCAATGTACCTGGGGACTGCCCCAGACATTGGCAGGGCTGATTGTATTCCTGATGCATAGAAAGGAACCCCACAGTTTCCAAAAGGGCTGTATCCAGACGGAGTGGAACAGGGAAGATGGGGTTTCTCTTGGCATGTTCACTTTTGTGGCAGGGGCGGACAAGGGCAGTCCATTTTTCGAGCGGATGAGTGGACATGAATATGGGCATACGTTACAGTCGCTGATGCTGGGACCTTTTTACCTGGTGGTCATCGGCATTCCTTCTTTTCTGTGGAATCAGCTGCCCTATTTTGAAAAGCGCAGAAGGACACTGCATCATTCTTATTATGATTTTTTCCCGGAGAGATGGGCAGACCATCTGGGAAAGGTAAAGCGGAAGTGACAAGATGAGAGTTGGTTTTGTATAAATCCCGGAAAATAACGGAGCCAAAACGGGAATTCTCTTGCGATACGATAAATTTTATGATAAATTAGGGTTGTTAAGAATTTTTTAATATTTATACATTGAGAAAAATTCTCTACAAGCCAAATGTTTTTCCTGAAAATTCTGAATAGATGGAAAAGCGGCATTTTATTGTAACTAGTTTTTTTTCCAACCTGAGCCAATCAGGGGCAGACTATGATCTGCAATCAGAATAGGAAGGGAGCAAAGTAATGGTTGAAACAATCACAAAAATCAACGACATCATCAATGGGTTTGTATGGGGCGTGCCATGTCTGACACTGCTGATGTGCACCGGTGTGCTGATGACGATCCTGACAAAGTGTTTTCAGGTGAGTCATTTCAAGCATTGGATGGGCACCACCATCGGAGCGGTATTTCATAAGTCTTCCGGTGTGACAGACAAATCCGACAAGCATGCCATCAGTCAGTTCCAGTCTCTGTGTACAGCACTGGCCGCTACTATCGGTGTAGGAAACATTGCCGGTGTGGCCACTGCCATCGCAGCAGGCGGTCCCGGTACCATCTTCTGGATGTGGGTGGCAGCATTTTTTGGGATGATGACCAATTATTCCGAAAATGTACTGGGTATTTATTATCGTCGCCGCAACGAAGAGGGAGACTGGTGCGGAGGTGCTATGTACTATCTGAGAGATGGTCTTGGCAGCTACAAGGGATGCAAGCAGATCGGAAAGATTCTGGCAATTTTGTTCTCTATCTTCTGTGTGCTGGCTTCTTTTGGAATCGGCAATGCCAGCCAGATCAATTCCATTGCTACAAATTTACATAGCGTATTTCACATTCCGGCATGGGTGACCGGGATTGGATTGATGATCATTGCAGCATTGGTGATCTTAGGGGGAATCAAGCGCATTGCATCTGTGACGGAGAAACTGGTGCCGTTTATGGCCATTGCCTATATCATCCTGGCATTGATCGTATTTGTGACACATATCAATAAAGCAGGGGAGGTATTTGCTTCCATTTTCTCCTTTGCGTTTGGATTCAGAGCCATCGGCGGTGCAGCAGTTGGTCTTGCAGTCAAGAATGCGGTCACATGGGGCGTGAAGCGTGGTGTGTTCTCCAATGAGGCTGGTCTTGGTTCTTCTGTGATGGTGCATTCCGCATCCAATGTCAAAGAACCGGTTCGTCAGGGTATGTGGGGCATCTTTGAAGTATTTGCGGATACCATCGTGGTTTGTACCCTGACTGCATTTTCCGTATTGTCTTCCGGTCTGATCAATCTGGAGACAGGAGAGATGCTGACGGATGCAGGCAAGTCCGCACTGGTTTCCGAGGCATTTGGTACCACATTTGGCGCAGCAGGCGGTGTGTTTATTGCCATTGCCATTTTGTTGTTTGCATTTTCCACTACGCTGGGGTGGAGTTACTATGGAACCAAGGCATGGGAGTTTTTGTTTGGCACCAAAGCCACTGTCATTTATAAAGTGATTTTCGTATTGTTCATCATCGTAGGTGCCACCATGAGTCTGGATCTAGCATGGGATATTTCCGATACCTTCAATGGGCTCATGTCTCTGCCAAACCTGATCGGCGTGCTGGCATTGTCTCCGATTGTGGTGAAGATTACCAGAAATTATGTGGCACGTCATTTGAAGGGCGAACAGGTAGAACCGATCCTGTCTTATTCTAAGGAAATTCAGGCAGAGCAGGCAAAAGACCTGTAGTCAGAGAAAGTCAGGACATACCGGAAAGATGCATATGCTTTATATAAGAGAAAAAGGGAATCCTGGTCATTGATAGAAAAAGAACCCCTGTATAGAACAGAAATGATTGTTCCATACAGGGGTTTTTGGCATTCAGCCTGTTAGATCAGAAAACAGACCGGATGATGAATATGGTGAATGCACCAATCTCAGGATTCGCTGATCCATGCCGGTGTCCAGTAATGGTTGCCATATACGTCTGTGAGACGATAGGTGACACTGCATGTGAAATCACCGATGTTCATATTCACCAGTTTCAGTCCATCTGCGTCTACGGTAATGGTGTCACCCAAGTAATAACTGTCGGTGTAATCCCCATCGTAATCATAATAATCGCAGAGGAAGGAAATTTCATCTCCTTCTACAATCTCTACAGAACCCTTTGCCAGTACATCTACATCCTCGTCGTCGTCATAGACAGGAGTGGCACCGGTGATGATGCCTTCTGGATGATCCTTGTCAAACAGTACTTCCAGATTGACCTGAGTGTCATTTAAGATGGCCGGAATCCGTCCGATGGTAGTCCAGCTGCCGTCTTCTTCCTCAGTGTCAGAAACCAGATAGTAGGCAACGGCCTGACCGTTGACCGTCAACCAGGTACGGTCATAATCCAGAGACAGATCATTGTCCTCAAACTCGAAGGTGTTGTCCAGCCCCAAATCCAGATATCCTTCCCCATCGTCTACAAATACATTCAGCTCTACTGTCTGCATCAGATTCCACTGGGCGTCGGACAGTGCCAGATAAGGATTGCCGTCCTTCCATGTGATGGTGATGTCTTCCGGATTGATATAATTCTCGGAAACATATTCTGCGGCAGATGCAAAGGAATCCTCATCGATCCACTCATATTCTGTGGGGATGCTTCTGCCGGAAAATGCAGACAGCATCTGCAATACAGTGCCTGCATCCAATCCTACACCGGCAGAAGAACTGCCGGAACTGCTGGTCATTCCTCCAAGGAGGGAAGTCAGCGGAGAGTCAGAGCCGCCCAGTAAAGAGCCTAAGTCCAGGGAACCGATGTCCACTCCTGTGCCGTAACCGGAAGTAGAAGCGGATGCAGTGATCTGTCCGGCCTTTTCCATGCTGGCAAAGCTGCGGATACACTTTGCATACTCGGAATCAATGCCAAGGCTGTCATAAGTAGACAGGGCACTGTTCATTGAGGTCAAAGACTCATATGGGAAGAAAATAGAAATCCCATATGCATTGGAAATCGTGGTGTTGTTGTATTTCACTGCGCCTTTTAATGCAGTGACCAGTTTCTTTGCCTCACTGGTTCCCACACGGTTTGCAAAGTCCACTAAATCAATCTGATTGATCTTGCTGCTCTGGGCAAACTGTCTGGCACCTGCTCTTGCATTGGAAACCTGTGTGTAATTGTCACTCTGTAACAGAGTAGCAGTAGAAGTAGAGAAATTCTTGAATTCCTCGGGTACAGTTCCTTCCAACTCTGCTAAGTCTACGATAGAAAGTGAAACCTGCTCTCTGGAATTGGAAGCGGTGCTGGTAGACACAAAATCGTCAATCAACTGAGTAGCCAGTGTGACGGTAGGGGTGGAAGGATTTTTGGCAAGAGTGGTCAGCCAGTTGGTGTAATACCATCCGGTGCCCGGTTCTGTCTCCTCAGAGGCAATCAGGTAGTCGGCATAATCGTCACATACCAGCGCAGTCTCTAAGGTTGCCATTAGGCAGGCATCAAAGCCGATCCAGTCGAAGGTGCAGCCTGCATTTTTCAAAGCAGTATTGATGCCAACCAGCGACATAGAGCCGGAACTGCTGTGTTTTTCATCGTAACCGTAACCGGTGATGGAACCGCCGCCGTGATCCCAGAAAATCAGGATATTCCGGTCTGCGGGATAATTTTTGTTACAATACTGGATGAAACTGGTCAGATTGTCTGTATCTGTCATGGATTTGTTGCCCAGATTATCCTGTAATAACTGCAATCCGTCGTCTACCACCTGATAAATCTGGTTGGTAGAACTGGAAACCACGTTATTTTTCCACTGCTTACATCCACCAGTCTCTACGATGATATTCACCTGATCGGAGTGTGTGGCTTTGATCATTTCCTGTAAATCTTTGGTTGCCATACTGTACTTGGACTCTAAGTCAGTGCCGCACATATAAACCATGATGGTCACCACATCATTCCCATTGCCCACCGGTGTCACTCTCTTGGCACGAGCCTGAGAGGATACCGTCATGTCTGCCTTAGCGGATGTAGTATTGGTAGTAGTAGAAGACTGTGCCTGTCCAGTGGTCAGGGTTG
The DNA here is from genome assembly GCA_017457865.1 of Lachnospiraceae bacterium. GTDB lineage: Bacteria > Bacillota > Clostridia > Lachnospirales > Lachnospiraceae > UBA2942. The sequence goes on from JAFTGN010000028.1 coordinate 9,230, forward strand.
TAGAAGAGGTGGTACCGCTACCAAGTAGACTGGAAAAAAGATCACCGGCACCGCCGCCGCTGTTGGTACTATCAGAGGTGCCTCCACCAAGCAGGCTGGAAAGACCGCCGCCACCGCCAAACAGAACGACTGCTGCTATGATCAGAATCAGCAGTTTGGATGAACCGCCGCTGCGAGTTACGCCTTTGTCAGAAGAACGGTTTTCACCAGAAGAAGGTCTGCTGTTAGAAGAAGGGCGGCTGCCACCACCAGCAGGCCTGGAAGAAGCGGTACCACCCTTGTTCAAGTTCGCAGTTTGATTAGAAGTTGTTTTCTCTCTGCTATGTGGTCTGTTATTTGTATCCATATATCCTCACATTCTATAAAAATGGTTAGAAAACTGTGAAACTATGACATCGAACATCTTTTATCAGAATTTCTGATGTGCAGACTGCTGTCTGCTCTGTTTCAAGTGTTTCGCAATTTCCTACTATACTCTGACAGATGATTGCGAAATATGACCGTACTTAGATACTTTGCATTTCACAATCATCTGTCTGTGCCTTTTCCAGAATCGAATCAGATTTTAGAAAGAAAATGCAATTGATTCTGAAATGATTACAAAGTGTCTACAGGAAATCAGATTACTTATCCCCAAGGATGGAGGTGACGGTGTTAAAAAGACCGCCTAATACATCATTCTTCTTTTCGTCTTTGCTCTCATCCTTTTTCTCATCTTTCTTACCGCCAAGCAGGTTGGTCAGTAAAGACAGTCCATCTAAACCAGAGGATGCGGAAGAGGACTGACTGCCAGAAGAAAGCATGTTTAACAGAGAAGGTGCTGCGGAGGTTAAAATACTGGTAACCGCATTGGAAGAAACACCGGTGCTTTGTGCCACAGACTCAGTGACAGAACTGCTGTTGTCACCTAACAGGTTGAATAAAATGCTGGCAGCACTCTTTGTTCCAGATGCATCTGCGGAGCGTGTTGCGGACTGATTTGCCAGGATAGCAGGCATTGCTTCTCCTAATACCTTTACAATCTGTTCTTTGTCAATGTTCTGGTCTGTTACCTTGTCTAATTCTTTTACCAGGTCGCTGTTTAACAGTGTACTAATATCCATAAAAATCTCCCATTCCGAAGCGGCTGTATGCAAAATTCAAATGTATCCGTATGCATTCCGAAAACATAGGATTTTATGAAAATATAGTCGCTTCTATCATTTGTTTTCCTGAATCATCAGGTAATTCTATTTTAATATAGGATGGCACATTTTTCAATAGCTGTTTTCTGTCAACTGAAGAAAATGCACAAGAAAGGGCAGAAAGCAGATTGCCTTTTGTGCGTTTTTCTGATATAATGAGGAAAGGGGTAACTGTTGGATATATTCACGGTTACAGGAAGTGTTCTGAAAATGGTGACGAAATCGTTGCTGTCAACGAACAAAATGAGAAAGACAGGAGAAGAAAGTATGGCAACGCAAAAGACAGACAATACCACCAAAAGTACTGCTGCAAAGAAGAGCGGCAGTACGGCAAAGACAGGTACCCAGGCGAGCGGTACCACCCAGAAGAAGAAACCCACATCTGCTGCATTGAAAGCCGCAGTTGCCCAGTTAGAGGAGGAGGAAACCGGTAAGAAGAAAAATACCGTCCTGCTGCGTGTGCTGGCATTTGTTCTGTGGATTCTGGCAGCAGCAGCAATGTATCTGCCACAGATCGGCAATCTGAACCTGCCATTTGGCGCATGTAGAATGCTGTTCTTAAACTGTGTGGTAGAGTGTGTGGTGGATATCATTGTAGCAGGCGTGTTGTGTGTGATCGCAGCACTGTTATGGAAGAAAGCCAATCACATCCATCCTACCAAGTCTCATAACAAGATCGTACAGTTGTTATGGAATCAGTTGGGTATCATCATGGCAGGTATTATCATGGCACCATTGGCCATCGTCATGATCATCAAGAATGACCAGATCGAGGAGAAGACCAAGAGAATTGTAGCAGCTGTATTGGCTGTGGTATTCTTAGCGGCAGCAGCTGGTTCCGCCGATTATCATCCGGTGACACAGGATGAGGTAGATGCCATCATCGAGGAAGCAGACGAGGAAGGATACACAGGGGATGCATACTGGACCAAGTATGGCCGCTGCTATCATTTCAGTCTGGAATGCCAGGCGCTGCGCCATTCTGACAAGGGCAATATCTACAGCGGTACACTGGAAGAGGCATTAGAGGCAAACCGTACCAATCCATGTTCCTTCTGTGTGAAGAGCGCAGAGGATATCATCGAAGATGCATCAGAAGCAGTAGATGCAGCTCAGGCTGTAGTGGCAGAGTAAGCTTCAGGGGAATCATGTGAATCAGTTGATTCATGGTACATAAACAAAATCAGAGTTCGTACACCCGGAGGATCCAAGTGATTCTTCGGGTGTTTGTATATCTTGATGGAGGTACTTTTCAACAAATCCGGTGAAACATCCAAAGGATGTTTTGGTGGAGGGATATGTCGATCACACAAAAAGGGTATCTGTCCGGTCATGATCTGACCGTTCAGATACCCTTCTTATTTTATATCTGTTTTATTGATTTGAAATCAATCTGTTGCAATTATGCCTGAGGACCTGCAGCAACCAGAGCCTTACCAGCAGCATTGCCTTCGTACTTTGCAAAGTTCTTGGTGAATCTTGCAGCCAGATCCTTTGCCTTCTCTTCCCACTGAGCAGCGTCAGCGTAAGTGTCGCGAGGATCTAAGATGGCTGGATCTACGCCTGGAAGTTCGGTTGGAACCTCGAAGTTGAAGTATGGGATCTTCTTGGTAGGTGCATTCAGGATATCGCCATTCAGGATTGCATCGATGATACCACGGGTATCCTTAATGGAGATACGCTTGCCAGTGCCGTTCCATCCGGTGTTTACCAGATATGCCTTTGCACCGCTCTTTTCCATCTTCTTTACCAGCTCCTCAGCATACTTGGTTGGATGTAACTCTAAGAATGCCTGACCGAAGCAAGCGGAGAAAGTAGGAGTCGGCTCAGTGATACCACGCTCTGTACCAGCTAACTTAGCTGTGAAACCAGACAGGAAGTAGTACTGTGTCTGTTCTGGTGTCAGGATGGATACTGGAGGCAGTACGCCGAATGCATCTGCGGACAGGAAGATCACGTTCTTTGCTGCAGGTGCGGAAGAAATCGGACGCACAATATTCTGGATGTGGTTGATCGGGTAAGATACACGAGTATTCTCGGTAACGCTCTTATCATCGAAATCAATCTTGCCGTCTGCATCTAAGGTTACGTTCTCTAACAGAGCGTTGCGCTTGATTGCATTGTAGATATCCGGCTCAGAATCCTTGTCCAGGTTGATGACCTTTGCATAGCATCCGCCCTCGAAGTTGAATACGCCGTTGTCATCCCAGCCGTGTTCATCATCACCGATCAGAAGACGCTTCGGGTCGGTAGACAGAGTGGTCTTACCTGTACCGGACAGACCGAAGAAGATTGCAGTGTTCTCACCGTTCATATCGGTGTTTGCAGAGCAGTGCATGGAAGCCATACCGTTCAGTGGCAGGTAGTAGTTCATCATGGAGAACATACCCTTCTTCATCTCACCGCCGTACCATGTGTTGATGATGACCTGCTCACGGCTTGTGATGTTGAATGCCACACAAGTCTCAGAGTTCAGACCTAACTCCTTGTAGTTCTCAACCTTTGCCTTGGACGCATTGTATACAACGAAGTCTGGCTCGAAGTTCTCTAACTCCTCATCAGTTGGAACGATGAACATGTTCTTTACAAAGTGAGCCTGCCAAGCAACCTCAACGATGAAACGGATGGCCATACGGGTATCCTTGTTGGCACCGCAGAATGCATCTACTACGAACAGTCTCTTGTTGGACAGCTCGTTCTTTGCGATCTCCTTTACAGCAGCCCAGGCTTCCTGGGTCATCGGATGGTTGTCATTCTTGTACTCATCGGAAGTCCACCATACAGTGTCCTTGGAGTTCTCATCTACTACGATAAACTTGTCCTTAGGGGAACGACCTGTATAAATACCGGTCATTACGTTTACTGCACCAAGTTCGCTGACCTGTCCTTTTTCATAACCTTCCAGTTCCGGCTTGGTCTCTTCTTCGAAGAGCTGCTCATAAGAAGGGTTGTACACGATTTCTGTGGTTCCGGTAATGCCATACTTGCTCAAATCAATTTTTGCCATGTTATGCTTAACCTCTTTTCTTTGATAGTGTTGCCTGTGGAAATCCCATGGGAGAACCCTGCTGAATGTTCACCACTGACCGAAATTCCCCCCAGACAAAGGGTATTACAGTTTCCATCTACCATATTATACTAGGAATTCAATAAAATCAATAAAAATTCGCTGAAATTTTTGGAAAAGTGGGATTTCCCTGCGCTTTGGAGAGGTCTGAGAGCAAGGAAAAAACACTTAAGGCGAAAAAAACGCCTTTTATTGCAAAAAGAGAAAGAAACAAAAAAAGGTGTTATAATAAAGCTGTTCAGAAGAGAAGGAAAAATAGGGGGGTGAATACACGGTGTTCGTCAGGACAATTTGGCATTGGCTTGTGTCGTAGAGTTTTTCACTGCAGCGCTACGTTTGTAATACGTTTTTCCTTTTCTGAAAATAGAGGAAAGTTGCATTTCAGTATTATTTTTAAATGGATTTATAAGAGTTTAATTGATTTTGTTCGCAAAGAATATTGCTGCTAAAAACATATAGGACATATAGGAAAAAACAATAATTTATATAATCCAATAGGATGTGTAGAAAGGGTAAAAATGATTTGTTTGAAAAATATGACAATCAAATACAATGAAACAATTGTAAATAGTAGCGAATTAGTCATACCGGATTGTTCCATTACAGTAATTTCAGGAAGAAGTGGTTCTGGAAAAACATCTATATTATATCGTATTGGCATGATTTCCACGGCACAAGATTATGAGTATTATTTTGGCAATGAAAGAGTTGACTTATCTGATAAAAAACTTGTATCAGAAATGAAACAGAATCTATTTGGCTTTTTATTCCAGGATGGAAGTTTGATAGAAAGTTTAACGGTGGCAGAGAATATCCAGCTGGCATCACAAATGGCGGGAAATTGTCTGACGGAAAAAGAAATGATACAATTGTTGAACAATGTGGAACTCACAGAAAAAATATTAAATTTTTATCCACCAAAATTATCTGGAGGAGAACGACAAAGAGCATCATTGGCAATGATATTGGCTAAAAGAACGAAATATATTATTGCTGATGAACCAACAGCTTCGCTTGATGAAGAAAATGCAAAAACAATAGTAAATATTTTTAAGAAATTGAGAAATAGTGGGTATACAATTGTTGTTTCAACGCATAGTCCGGAACTGATTGAAATTGCAGATGTTGTTTATAGAATAGAAAATAAAAGGTTGATGTGTGTAAAAAAAGAAAGAAATAGTGAGTCATCAGGAAGCAGTGAAGATTATCAGACTAAAGATAACATAAAATGGTCTAATATCATATGGTATGCGCGGAATTCCAAGAAAAAAGGAAAAGTTCTTCGCACATTACTGACAATTTTTTGTTCGCTTGCTATTTCTGGTTTTGCTGTGACAAATAATATTATGGATTATTTACTGCAAACACAGGAAGAATTGATTCATAGGATATCGGATAGGGAAATCTATGCTGTGAATCAAAGCACTTCTACAGATCAATCTGTTTTAGATTCAGATGGAAATTTAATGATCACAAATGATATGATACAACGAATATCAGAAATGGCAGGTGTGGAGAGTGTATATGAAATGATAGAATGGAGAAGTTTTGCTCTTAATAATCATGACATATGTATAGAGAACAGTATTCATGTTGAGACAGATCAAGAACAATTTTCGGTTTTATATTCGTTAGAAAATACAGAAAGAGATTATTATGTAACATTACCATATTTTCAGGAACAACAATATGATAAACAATTAGTTGTGCAATATGGAAATTATAAGGATGGAGTATATCTTTCATATGATATTGCAGAAGAGTTAGGACTTCTGGAAAAATCATTCAATCATGTTGAATTAATATATAACATAGGCATACCGGTATATAAATTAATTGATGAAATTGATGCAGAAGAAAATGATTTGGACATTGTGGAATTCTGCACAGTGCGTGTTAAAGTAAATGGAATCTTAGATCATAATGTAACGAATGGGTATACAATTAATGGGAATAGTGTCATATATATGCCATATGATGTTATGAAAAAAACTATGAGTAGCTTTCATAGTAAGGATGCGTATTCAGACTATAATAAAGAGAAATTATTAGAATGGCGGCCAAGTGCATTGGTTGTATATACGGAATCGTATAAAAATGTCAATACTATAAAGGGCAAAATTGAAAACACAACTCCTTATATGGTTACAAGATATGCGTATCAAGATACAGAATCGTTAGAAAACTTGATGAAGAATTTAAAAGAAGCGACTAATATCATTTTAGAAATTATTTTATGTGTTATTTTTATTCTTATGTGTGCAATCTTTATCAGTACTACAATGAATAGAAAAAGAGAGTATGCGATTTTAAAGGCACATGGGATAGAGCATCATAAACTGAGGGGTATCACATTGACAGAGTCTTTTATACAGTCATGCAAAATCTTAGCTCTTTCATTGGCGTGCTCAAGTATTGTGACTGTAAGTATGAGTTTTAAATTGTTTGGGACATATAAAATGATAAGTATAAGAATGATGATGTATATCATTATCTTTTCCATTACGTTTGTGGCGGTACCGTCTATGGCGAGTATTTTTTATATAAATAAATTAAAAGTGGAAAATATTATTAGAAATTAGGGCAAATTGGCTTTGCGAAAATGAGAATACGGAAAAAGAAAAGGCTTTTGTCACATATGGAGTAGAAGTTTTTCTGAATGAATTCTCAAAAATGATTGTGTCCGTTGCAAACATCCATTGGAGTGTATATGCATTGTTGTGTATGGCAGCAGGGATGAGTTTCCAGCTGTTTGCTCAGGAAAGAAAATATACAGCGATTGTTTTTGGGATGGGGATGGTGGCAAGCTACATATTAGGTGGTATGTTTTTTATGAAGTTCCAGTTCCGGAAATTCTGAAAAAATATCAAGCAACTCAAGATAAAAATGAAGATGCTCCACAAACAATACAAAGAATCGATCCCTGTAGCCTGTGACGATCAGGAGCGATTCTTTGCATAAGACTTGTGATGAAAAAGGATGTTTCCTTATTTTTTCTGTATGTGCAGATTTTGGATGAAAAAGCCATCTGCGACGGTGGTGTTTTTGAATACGTTGTCATATTGACTTAGAATTGCGTTGACATTGTGCAGTCCCATGCCCCGATGTGCTCCTTTTGTAGAGACTCCGATGTGTTCCAGTTTCTTTAAGGGAATCTGGTGGTCTACAAACGAATTGGAAATCACAAACGCAATGGAATGGGGCTGGCAAACGGCATTAAAACGCAGTTCTTTTTCCGGTGATTCCGATGCCGCTTCAATGGCATTGTCTAAAAAAATGCCAATGACTCTGGATAAATCTACCATATCCATATAGAACTGTTCTATGTCATCCAGAATATCAATATAAACATGAATTCCCAGTTCGTGTGCACAGATTAATTTAGAAGAAATCAATCCTTTGAGGGCAGGATTCTGGATATGAGACAATTGGTGCAGGCGATATTGACTTTGGTTCAACTTTTGGTTGTCAGGAAAAATGCTTTGATAAAAGTATTCGGACAATTCCCTGTATTTTTGTTCAGAAAGATAACCGGATATGGAGAGTAGGATATTGGTATAATCATGTTTGAAAGCCCGCAGTTGCCCATACATTTGCTCTACCTGATTGGTATATTCCTGTAATTGCCGGTACTCTTCTTTTTTTCGTTCCATGCGCTCTTTTTCTGCAAAAGTGTGAAACACAAATAGGGATAACAGAATCGTAGAAAAGGCATAAATGCAAAATAAAATCAAATTGGTCTTTAAGACAGATTCCGGAAATCCATTTTGTCTCCCTGCCCAGGAATTGACCAAAAAAAGGATGGCACATAAAATCAGATTTCCACCAATCAACAGAAGCACGGAAGGATGGAATGGATTACGAATCCGTTTCTTAAAAAATTCGTAACTGTTCAGCACCCCATTACTCAAAGATGATGCCTGTTCTTCCTGACAATGCACTCTGGATTGCTTCGTATGGATTGATTCCATGCTTTCGGGCAGTTCCAATATAAGACATAATGATGAGATATTCCTGCGCTCCTTCCATGCTGCGGAAGCAGCCTGATACCTTG